>CAYQUB010000050.1:0-8218 GCA_964420625.1 uncultured Bacteroidales bacterium
CGAAGGAGGAATCGATCTGATCGGTCCGAACTTGGCATCTTTGGTCGGCGGTGAATTGGCCTTTTGGGTCCGGACCAATGGGAAAGGCCCGACCGGGACCATCAAAGTAAAGGTGGGGAATCAAGAACTGACCAAGCAGGTCAAGATAGGGGCAGAATGAAATGAATTTAAAACAACGCCTTTCGCTTTTGAGCGGGAAAGACGTATGGCACACATACGGGAACAAAAAACTGCGGATCAAATCGATCATGATGGCCGACGGGCCGCATGGCTTAAGAAAACAGTATGATTCCAAAGACAATTTGGGTTTGCAAAGCAGTTATCCGGCGACGCTGTTTCCGGCGGCCGCGACTGTCGCTTGCTCTTTCAACAAAGACCTGGCCCGGGAAATGGGGAAAGCCATCGGCGAGGAAGCTTTGGAAGCGGATGTGCAGGTGGTCTTGGGACCGGGAGTCAACATCAAACGGAATCCCAAAGGCGGTCGCAATTTCGAATATTATTCGGAAGATCCGCTGCTCAGCGGCGTCATGGGGGCGAGCTGGATCAAAGGGATCCAAAGCCAAAACGTGGGGGCCAGTCTCAAACATTTTGCTCTCAACAATCAGGAGACCTGCCGTTTGACTTACAACGCGGTCGTGGATCACCGGACGCTTCGGGAAATTTATCTCAAGCCGTTTGAGATCGCGGTCAAGGCCGAACCGGCTACCGTCATGGCGGCTTACAACAAGATCAACGGCGCTTACTGCACCGAAAACTACGAACTATTGACCGGACTGCTCCAAAAAGAATGGGGATACAAAGGTCTGGTCGTCTCCGACTGGGGAGCCATCAGCAACCGGGTCGTCAGTCTGGTGCACGGCTGCGATCTGGAAATGCCGTCGTCCGGAGGCTACAATTCCAAAAAGATCCTCAAAGCCTTCAAAGAAGAACACATCATTGATTATGACATCGATTCTTCGGTTCGGAAGGTCCTGAACCTGGTCGATCGTTTCAAAGACAACGCCGTCAAACCGTTTGATAAGGACGCTCATTTCCGGCTGGCCGAAACCATCGCGGCGGACAGCATCGTTCTGCTTAAAAACGAAGGGATCCTTCCTCTGAAAGCGGAAGAAAAGATCGCGCTCGTCGGGACGTTCGCAAAAAGCCCGCGGATCCAGGGCGGCGGAAGTTCGAATGTCAATCCGCTTAAGGTCACCAACGTCCTGGACGAAATGAACAGCTATGCGAAGAACTATCAGTTCTTCCGCGGATATTCCATGGAGAAAGACGGATACGATCCGAAACTGGTTCAGGAAGCCGTCAAAGCCGCTTCCGGTTTTGATAAGATCATCATCATGGCCGGACTTCCGGATTACCTCGAACAGGAAGGAGTCGACCGGCCGGACATTGAACTTCCGAAAGGACAACTGCGGCTGATCGAAGAAATATCCAAAGTCAACCCCAATGTCATCGTGACCGTTTCCGCGGGGGCGCCCGTCGCTTTAAGATTCGAGAAACAAGCCAAAGCGATTTTGGCTCTCCATCTTCTGGGAGGGGCTTCCGGAAAACCGGTTTTGGACATTCTTTACGGGAAGATCTCTCCTTCCGGCCGTTTGGCTGCCACCTATCCTCTGGAGATCACCGACGATCCATCCACCAGCAACTTCGCCGACGGCAACAACGCGGTTTGGTATGAGGAAAGCCTCTTCGTCGGCTACCGTTATTATTCGACTTTCAAAAAACCGGTTGCTTATCCCTTCGGTTTCGGCCTTTCCTATACCGATTTTGAATACTCCGAACTAAAAGTTTCGGTAAACGAAATCCGTTTGGATGCTCCGCTGGAAGTGCGGGTCAAAGTCCGCAACATCGGGAAGATGGCCGGGTCGGAAGTGGTTCAGCTTTACGTTAAAAACAACGTGTCCCCGGTTTTCAAAGCCTTGCGAGAACTGCGGGCTTTTGATAAAGTCTTCTTGCAGCCCAACGAGCAGAAAGAAGTCGTGTTCCGCTTGGATTACGAAGATTTCGCTTATTGGGACGCCGCCATGAAAAAATTTCATGTAGACAAAGGAACCTACAAGATCCAGATCTGCAAGAATTGCAATGAAGTCATCCTGGAAAAAGCGATCCGGAAAGCCGAAAACGATCCGGGATTCGAGAATCCGTTCCCGAGCGCTTACAACCAGAAAGAATACGCCATCACCGACGAGGATTTCCAGAAACTTTTGGGAAGACCGCTGCCTCCGAAAAACGTCATCCGGCACCGGCCGTTCACCATGGACTCGACGCTTGACGACATAAAAAGGACCCCGCTCGGGAAGATCATCCGTCATAAAATCATCAAAGAAGCCGCGCGCATCGCAAAAGAAGGAAAAACCCCGGTCAATCCGTCATCGATCCGCTCGCTGATCGACGATACCCCGCTGCGGACGCTGGCCGTCATGAGCGGCGGAAAGATCTCGCTTTTTCAGGCCGAAGGTCTGGTTGACCTTCTCAACTGGCGAGTCATCAGAGGACTTAACAAACTATGAACCGATGGTATAAAGAGAGCATCGTTTATCAGATCTATCCCCGAAGTTTCCAAGACTCAAACAATGACGGGATCGGGGACTTGCGAGGCATCATCAACCGGCTGGATTACATCCGCGATTTGGGCGTGACCGCCATTTGGCTGTCCCCGGTTTATGATTCCCCGCTTTTCGACAATGGCTATGACATCCGCGATTACCGGGCCATCCTTTCGGAATACGGGACCATGGATGAATTCAAGGAATTGCTTTTGAAAGTCCATGAGCGGGGGATGAAACTGATCATGGACTGCGTAGTCAACCATACTTCCGATCAGCATGAATGGTTTCAGAAAGCCGTCCAAGATCCGGCCAGTCCCTATCATGATTATTACTTCTTCCGAAAAGGGAAGAAAAAGCCCAACAACTGGCTCTCCTATTTCGGGGGTTCGGTTTGGACTTATCTGCCCGCGATCGATGAAAACTATCTGCATGTCTTTGCCCCGGAACAGCCGGACCTAAACTGGGAAAATCCCAAGGTCCGGGAAGAGATCAAAGACATCCTGCGTTTTTGGCTGGATCTGGGCATCGACGGATTTCGCTGCGATGTCATTGACCTGCTGTCCAAGACCCCGGGACTACCCAACAGCCACAGACTGTCGCTGCTCCGGGGCTCGGAATATTTCGTGGACGGACCGCACATCCATGACTATCTTCAGGAACTGAAGCGGGACATCGCTTCGAAATATGACCTGTTCACGGTCGGGGAATGCGTGTACATCACTCCGGTCCAAGCCCTGAAATACATCGAAGAGGGCATCGACGAGCTGAACATGGTTTTTTCGTTTGAACATATGGGCGTGGATAATTGGTACAAATGGTTTTTAAGGAAATTCCGACCGGTCAAATTAAAAAAAGTCCTTTCCAAATGGCAGCATGCCATCAACGGGAAAGGGTGGAATTCGCTGTATTTCGAAAATCATGATCAGCCGCGTTCCGTCAGCCGCTTCGGGAATCTCCGGTTCCGAAACGAGAGCGCCAAGATGCTGGCGACGATGTTGTTTTTTCAGCAGGGAACGCCGTTCATTTATCAGGGCGAGGAGATCGGGATGACCAATCCCGACTTTGAGGACATCAGCCAGTACCAAGACGTGGAAACGCACAACATCTACCGTTTGGGGCGGAAACGGCTTCACCTCTCCCACCGAAGGATGATGAAGAAGATCCGTTACATGAGCCGGGACAATGCCCGAACGCCAATGCAGTGGAATTCGCGGGCCAACGGCGGCTTCACCGAAGGAAAGCCGTGGCTTGGGGTCAATCCGAATTATGAAAAGATCAACGTTGAAGAAAGCCAAAAAGATCCGGGTTCGATTCTCCATTATTACCAAAAACTGATTGCTTTAAGAAAGACCCATCCGGTCATCGTTTTCGGCGATTACCAGGAACATTATCCGAATCACCAGCAACTGGTTTATTACGAACGCAATTATCAGGACGATCAGCTTTTGGTCATTTGCAACTATTCCGATAAAAACCTGGCTTTTAGTCCGAAACATGATTTATCGGCTTATGAACTGATCCTGAACAATTATCCGGAAGATCAGAAGATCCTGCTTCCGTATCAAGCCAAAACTTATCTGAGGAGAAAATGACATGATCACTGTTTCCGAACGGTTCTTTCATTTGGAGACCGAAGACACCTCCTATGTTTTTTCCCATGAGCCAAACGGGCTGCTGCGGCACCATTACTACGGAAAAAGAGCGAAGTTCGCGGACTTTTCCCATGCCATCGGGAAGAATCAAGGCGGACTTGGGTTGGCCATCGCTTACGAGGGCCAAAAAGATCAGCTGATCGACAGCTTTGATCTGGAGTTTTCCGCGTTTGGGATCGGCGATTTCCGCGAACCCCAGCTTCTGCCCCGGAACAAACAAAACGGCTATTACGCCAATTTCCAATATCAGGGGCATGCGATCCTGGAAAACGACGAACATCCGCTTCCGCACAGCCATGACGCCGATGCGGTCTTGCGCGTCGATCTTTTCGATGAAGTTTTGAACGTGACTTTGGAATTGTATTACAAGGTCTTCGAAAAGGCCAATGTCATTTCCCGTTATGTCCGGCTGATCAACCATTCGAAGGAAAATTTCGGGCTGGCGCGTCTGTTTTCGGCGCAGGTCGATTTCTTTGATGACGGCTATACCGCCATGACTTTTGACGGGACTTGGGTCAAAGAACGGCACCTGACCGAACAAAAACTGACCGGCGGCATTTTTGTGAACGATTCGAAATGCGGCTCCAGTTCCGCCAAGCATAATCCTTTGGTCATCTTAAAAAGAGACAATACGACCGAAGATCAAGGCGCGGCTTACGGATTCAATCTCGTTTACAGCGGGAATCACAAAACGACCATCGAGACCACGCCGCTTCATAAAACCCGAGTGCTTTTGGGCATCAGCGATTTCGCGTTTGATTACACCGTGGATCCGGGAAAGGATTTCGTCACTCCGGAAGCGGTGCTTTCTTACTCGGGCGAGGGTCTGAACAAACTGTCCCAGAACTTCCACGACTTCGTAAACGGGCACATCATCCCCAAACAATTCGAAAACCGAGTGCGGCCGCTGCTATTCAATAGCTGGGAATCGACTTATTTCCACTACAACGAAAAGAAAATGCTCGATCTGGCCAAACAGGCCCAAGCGATCGGATTGGAAATGTTTGTTCTGGATGACGGCTGGTTCGGAAAACGCGACAATGATCAATCCTCGCTCGGGGATTGGGATGTCAACCTGAAGAAACTGCCGCACGGCTTGAAAGGCCTCGCCGAAGCGATCAATGCGATCGGATTGGATTTCGGCCTTTGGGTCGAACCGGAAATGGTCAGCATTGACAGCGATCTTTACCGGGCTCATCCGGACTGGGCGGTTACTCTTCCCGGCCGAAAACCCGGCGTGGGAAGGGCGCAGCTGGTGCTCGATCTGACCAACCCGGAAGTCAGAGCGTTTTTGATCAATAAAATGACCGAGGTTTTTCAAAGCTGCAACTTGAAATACGTCAAATGGGATTACAACCGCAGTCTCACCGACATGCACGGAAAAACCCTGGATGACCAGGGGGAATTCTTCCATCGGTACATTCATGGATTGTATGAAGTTTTAGAAGCCTTGACGTCGAAATTCCCGGACCTTTTCTTTGAAGGATGTTCCAGCGGCGGGAATCGGTTTGATCTGGGGATGCTTTGCTATTTTCCTCAGATCTGGACCAGCGACTGCACCGATTATCTGGAACGGCTGTACATTCAGACCGGGACCTCTTACGGTTATCCGCCATCAGCGATGTCCAATCATGTCAGCGCCGTGCCGAACCATCAGACCTTAAGGATCACGCCGCTGTCATCTAGGTTCAACCTGGCTTGCTTTGGGTCGCTGGGATATGAACTCGATCTGGGCGAACTGGACGCGGAAGGCATCAAGACTCTTAAAAATCAAGTGCTAAGGTACAAACAATACCGGGAATTATTCCAATTCGGAAGATTCTATCGCTCCGAACCGACGGTGTTTACCAACAACCGCGCTTATTTCTATGTTTTAAGCCAAGACAAAAAGCAAGGCATGCTCGGGTTCTTCCAATCGCTGGTTCATCCCGCGATGAGCGAAGATGTCATCCGGGTCCAAGGGCTCAATGATGAACTGTATTCGATCGCAAACTTTCCGGAGCGTCTGGATCTGAAACGCTTCGGGGGAGTCATCAATCTGGTTTCACCGATCCGGCTGAAGATCGGCGGCAAGCTCCACAATTTCATTTGTAAAGTTTACCGTCCGTCGGGCGAAAAAGAAAGCTATTTGGTTTATGGACCGGCTTTATCGGATGTTGGCGTGCGGCTCAACTCGCAGTTCATGGGAACCGGGTTCACGTTCGACGTTCGGGTCCTGGGAGATTTCGGATCAAGAATGTATGAAATCAAACCCTATCAAAGCAAACATGTATTGAAGAAAAAGAGTCCGAAGATAAAGGACTAGAAAAAATAAACAAAAAAACGTCAAAAACCTCAAAAAAGCAATGCCAAAAACCTCAAAAAAGCAATGCCAAAAGCCTCAAAAAACGCAGACATTTTCAATTTTGAAAACCAAAAAAGCTGAGTTTCTCTACTCGCTCAAAAAACCGGTGAAGCAGTTGGGATCAAAATGTGTTTTTAAGGCAAAGCATCGTTTTTGATGTAAGAACAATGTTTAAAATACTGAGCAAGTTGTTCAAAAAGAAAAAGCAGGTGAATTAACCAATCCCAACCGGGTTAGGCTCACCTGTTTTTATTATAATAATTTTGATCATTCATTAAAATCGATGAAAGGCACACTGGGCAATACGGACCGGAATTTAATCAAGGCGTCTTGGGGCTGTTGCATGATGAAGCGATAGCCATCGCCATTAAACAAAACAATGCGGAAAGCATTATTACTAAGAAGAAATTTCGTCTTTTCTATTCGATTGATATCCGATAGATTTATGCTTGTGAGTTTTGTTCTTTCATTCCGAGGGGTACGTTTCCAAAAAAGTAGCTTCTTTATGATTTACGAATACAGGCCTTCGCTCCATAATGTTATTTCCGTTTTATCCATCTTAAAACGGGCTAGCTTTCTTTTGCCGTCAGGGAAACCACAGTTCACGACTTCGTCAATCAAAAAGTCGCCATCTTGAACAGGTTCCGTTGAAGCAATAGGGTTTTTATTGATGGCTTTGCCTGAGACGAGTTTGTTGATACCAATAAAAATCATTAAAATTAGCATGACGAATAACAGATAGACAAGCGATAAATAAAATATAATAAGTACCTTGTCAGTTGTGTTACCATATTCAAAGTACAATATCGTAAAGGCGGGAATATTGAGGAAAATGAGAACAATCAATGATACGATGTATGCGATTGGTTTTTTTGTGTATCGCCATTTCGGAAAAACAGAAAAAGCCCTTTGCTTTATTATTTGATCTCTGTAAAGCAAAATCGAAAAAAAACAAATCAAGTATGACTAGAAATCCCATCGGAAACCAAAAAATCATTTCATTTCACATCCTTTTCAGTCGAATCGAGGAGCTTGTGATCCCCGCTCTCGAAGTTTCTTTAATATATAATTGATTCAAAAATAGTTCGGTAACGACAGAAGGGAAAGGGGTAAAACCAAAAGACGGCTCAAGGTTTGATTGCATCATTACGCCACAGGTTACCAACCGATTTAAAGCGTTTTGCCCATTTCCAGACAAGCTTCATATCGACGATAAAGAAAAATACTAGTGTTTCCTTAACAGAAACCAAATCATCATTCCAAACCCCAAAAAGCGCATTATAGCATCCATCTTCTGTTCCGTGTCGTTTTACCAAAAACAGATGTTCAATGATATTCCCACGATATGTGAATGGTTGACATACTTTTATCACCGTATATCGAAAAGAATTAACTTGATACTCCTCTTTGACTATTTCCGCCAAGAACGAGTTTTCATTCGTGTTTGGTACAAAAAAGTCCCAAGGTTCAGATACGGTAATTCGAGTTTTTATCATAGGTTTTTTCTTTAAGATATTATTTTTTTATGGTAAGAAAAAAAGTATTTTTGGGGTGATATGTGACCAGAAAATATTCGGTCTCAGAATCGGTTTCGAATTTCTCCAACCGGGTGTCTCGGTACAAAATCTCTTTTGTCAGCCACGGGTAAACCTTTTGGAACTTCTGGAAGATTTTGG
>CAYQUB010000051.1:0-4062 GCA_964420625.1 uncultured Bacteroidales bacterium
TGTGTTGGGTGTGTTTGGTGTTTTTGTGTCTTTCTTCAAATTCGTAGATTTGATGATCGGTTTTGGTGTTCATGATCCCGAAGCGACTGGCCTCTTTGAGCGGAACGTCAATGACCGCGATCGTTATGTCAGCCTTTTTTTCGCGGTGAAACGCCAACATTTTCCCGTAGTCCATTTTATAGATATGATCGCCGGACAGGATGATGACGTACTCGGGATTATATCGCTTAATGAAATCAACATTTTGGTAAATAGCGTTGGCCGTTCCCCGATACCAGTCAGTTTTGAGTTTTCCTTGGTAAGGCGGGAGAATGTGTACCCCTCCAAACGCGCGGTCCAAGTCCCAAGGCTGGCCATTACCAATGTAATCATTCAAAACCAAAGGCTGATATTGAGTCAAAACCCCTACCGTATCAATGTTTGAATTGATGCAATTCGAAAGCGGAAAATCAATGATCCGGTATTTGGCCCCGAAAGGCACCGCTGGCTTAGCAATTTTGTTGGTCAGCGCGTACAAACGGCTGCCTTGCCCGCCGGCTAAAAGCATGGCGACGCATTCTTTCTTATTAAGCATGCGTTACTCCTTTCCGATTCTTTTTAAAATGACAATGGAAAAAGCGGGAATGTTGAGAGTCAAAGATGAGTCCGAACCATGGCACGGGACCGATGAGGTCCTCAGGTTCAAATTAAGGAGTCCATTTCCCCCATAGATCAAAGCATCGCTGTTCATCACTTCTTGATAACTTCCGCTTCTTAAGCCCAGCCGATAATCCGTCAGATTGATTCCGGAAAAGTTGATCGCGATGATCAATTCGCGTTTGTGACGGTTGATCCGTCGGAAACTTAGGCAATTATAATCCGCATCATCGCTGTTGATCCATTTGAATCCTTCCCAAGAGCAATCAATTTCCCAAAGGCAACTGTGGTTTAAATAAAATCGATTCAAGTCTTTCACATATTGGAACAATTTCCGATGTTTTTCATAGCCAAGCAGCAGCCAATCAAGTTCTTTTGAATAGTTCCATTCCGTGAATTGTCCAAATTCATACCCCATGAAACTCAGTTTCTTTCCGGGGTGAGTCATCATGTATCCCAAAAAAGCCCGAAGATTCGCAAATTTCTCATCGTAAGTCCCCGGCATCTTATCCAAAAGGGAGTGTTTTCCATGAACAACTTCATCGTGGGAGATCGGTAAAACATAATTCTCGCTGAAAGCATAGACCAACGAGAAAGTCAGTTTGTTATGCTGGTATCGGCGAAACATCGGATTGGTCTTCATGTAGTATAAGGAATCGTTCATCCAACCCATGTTCCACTTGAAGTTGAACCCCAACCCCCCCATATAAACCGGTTTGGACACATTCGCGAAATCCGTCGATTCTTCGGCGATCATCAGAGCAGTCGGGAAATATTTGAAGATTTCCGTGTTCAGAGTTTTCAAAAAATCGATGGACTCCAGATTGTGATTTCCCCCGTAAATGTTTGGCTGCCATTCTTTCCGGTCATAATCCAAATAAAGCATGGAAGCGACCGCGTCTACCCGAAGACCATCCAAATGATATTTTTCAAAGAAAAACCGGGCACTGGAAAGTAGGAAAGATTTGACTTCCGGTTTCTGGAAATTGAAAATTCTGGTTCCCCAATTGGCATGCTCGCGGCGTAACGGGTTCGGATCTTCATAAACATCTTCGCCATCAAACTCATACAAACCAAAATCGTCTTTCGGAAAATGGGCCGGAACCCAATCCAGGATCACTCCCAGTCCGCTTTGGTGGGCTTTGTTTACAAAGTACATGAAGTCGGCGGGTTGCCCATAACGCGACGTAACGCTGAAATATCCGGTGACCTGATATCCCCACGAGCCTTCAAACGGGAATTCCATGATCGGCATCACTTCAAGATGCGTAAAACCCATTTTCTTCGCGTAAGGAATCAGCTCATCGGCTGTTTTTCGGTAGTTGAAAGGACTGTTGTTCTTATATCTTTTCCATGATCCCAAGTGGACTTCATAGACATTCATCGGCGATTCATAAATCGTCTTCTCGGCTTTTCGGGCCAGCCAGTCCTGATCGGAAAACTTAAATTCATCCAAATCATAGATTTTGGCGCAAGTTCCGCCGTTGGTCTCAAAATGAAATCCATAGGGGTCTTGTTTATAAAAAGACTTGTTTTTGTTTTTGATCCAGTATTTATAGTTTGTAAAAATGGGAAGTCCAAAAATTTTGGTTTCCCATATTCCCTGATCGGAAATCCGGTGCATTGGGTGAACCGCCGGATCCCAATCATTATAGTCTCCGACCACACTAACCGCCGAAGCATGCGGCGCAAAGACGCGAAAGACATGGCATCTTTCGGCTTCCCGATGACAACCTAAAAATTCATAGGCGTCCGTGATATAACTATTATGAAAATCATTAATGGTTTTTGAATTCATCAAATTCTCCTCAGGGTAAACTCATTATACTATTTTTCGGGGTTCAATTCAATAAAGAAAGGAAATTACCCGATGGTAATTTTGAAAAGCCTTTGAAAACATGATAAAGTCACCAATGGGTCTTAATCGATCCGATGATTTCAGCGCCGGAAGACTTTGACCCAATAATTGATTTTTTTCGCCAATTTCGGGGTAAGGGCCGATTTTCGAATCCGCCAAACCCAATTCCCGCCCAAGAATGAAGGACGATTGAATCGGGCTTCTTCTCCCAACCCCAGATAATCCTGCATCGGAATGACAGCGGTATCGCAAACGGATTTCAAGCATTCTAAAATGGCTCGGAAGCCGGCGTCGTTACGGTTTTTGATTTGCAAATAATCGGTAAAATATTGGTAATTTTCTTCGCTTAAAGTCCCGATCCAAGCTTCGATCGGCAAGTTGTCATGGGTTCCGGTATAAACAATGGAGTTTTTCACATAGTTATGAGGAGAATACTCGCTGTCGGCTTCCGAGTTGAATCCAAACTGAAGAATTTTCATCCCCGGGTATCCGCAATCGCGCAAAAGGTCATAAACTTCCTTGGTCAGAAAACCCAAGTCTTCGGCGATGATGCTAACATCACCCAAGGCTTCTTTCACTTTCGTAAAAAGCCGCATACCCGGTCCTTTTACCCACACCCCATTTTCCGCGGTCTTGTCCGCGAACGGAACGGAGTAATAAGCCTCAAATCCCCGGAAATGATCGATCCGGACCACGTCAAACAATTTCAGACTTTCGCTGATGCGTTTGATCCACCATTGATAGCCTTCGCTTTCCATCAGGTCATAATTATAAAGGGGGTTCCCCCACAACTGACCGGTCAGTGCGAAAGAATCCGGCGGAACTCCCGCCACCGCCGCCGGGTTGAGTTCGGAGTCAAGTTGCCAATAATTGGGCTTAGCCCATACATCGCTTGAATCATAAGCCACATAGATCGGCATGTCACCGATGATCTTGATCCCGTTTTCGTTGGCATAGGTTTTTAGAGCCTGCCATTGCTTCGAAAATTCATATTGAAGAAACTTCCAGAAATTGATGTCATCCAGATGGCGCCTTCGGAATATATCCAGAGCTTCCGGTTGACGGGTTTTTAAATTTTCCCGCCAGCCGCCCCAGTTTCCTTCCGGCATGTTGTCTTTGATGGCCATGAACATCGCATAGTCATCCAGCCATTCACAATTCGCAGCGGCGAACTCCATAAAATCGTCAAAATCGCCAATCTTCAAAAATCGGTCGAAAGCCAACTTAAGGATTCGAAAGCGATATTGATATTGGAAAGAGAAATCGACCGCGTCCTGATTTTCGGTTCGCAAAACCGCGTATTCTTTCTTCTCCAAAAGTTTTTTTTCACAAAGCAGATCCAAATCGATGAAATACGGATTTCCGGCGAACGCCGAAAAAGTCTGATACGGCGAATCTCCATAGGATGTGGGCCCCAATGGCAAAACCTGCCAATATTTTTGTCCGGATTTTTTCAAAAAGTCTACAAATTCATAGGCTTCTTTCCCAAAAGTACCGATTCCGTAAGGATTGGGTAAAGAAGAAATGTGCAACAAAATTCCACTTCCTCGCATGTTATTTATCCTCCT
>CAYQUB010000051.1:4072-8214 GCA_964420625.1 uncultured Bacteroidales bacterium
ATTGTATCGCACGACAAACTTCTGAATTCCCTTCTCCAGTTCAATTGGCGTCGCGACTTGGTCTCTAATATAATTGGACAGAATGATCGTTTTGGTCCGATAGGGGAAATTTCCCAATATTGCGGGTTTCCCCAACAAATTGGCCAAAACGAGAATTCGTTTATTTTCATGTTCACGGATGTAACCGTAAATTTGGGGGTGATCCGAAAGAATCTGGTCATATTTCCCATATACGATCACATCTTGGTACGGACTGTCTTTTCGGAGTCGAATGATCTTTCGGTAAAAGGAAAAAATCGAATCAGGGTCATGGATTTGCGCTTCAACGTTGATTTTGTGAAAATCGCCGATGATATTCCAAGGCTTGGCATCCGAGAATCCGCCGTTTTCCGCGTTGCGCCATTGCATCAGGCTTCTGGCGTTATCCCTTGAACTGAAAGAAGCGGCCGCAATGTACTCCGCCGGGTCCTGGTGATACCGTTCAACATTAATGTGAAATTGGGTGATCGTGGAAACATCCCGGAAATCGTCAATCGATTTGAATTCCGGATTGGTCATTCCGATTTCTTCCCCATTGTAAATAAAGGGTGTTCCCCACATGAAATACATGGCCGTCGCCAACATTTTGGCGCTTTCAACATGATAATGTTCGGGGTCTCCGTATTGCGAAACCAACCGCGGCTGATCATGGTTCAGCCAGTAGATGGCATTCCATCCCCGTCCGAACAATCCTTTTTGCCATTTATTGAACACTTCTTTCAGCCGTTTGACATCGGTTGAAAGTTGGGAACGATTCTTGGCTCCCCAGCCGTTATTGCACCAGTTATGATCGAAATTGAAAACCATGTCCAGTTCTTGGTTTTCCGGAAGCGTAAAGTTTACGCCGTCCAAAACCGGAGCATTCCCGCCGACTTCGCCAATGGTGACAATGTCATATTTTGAAAAAACTCTTTCATTCAGAATCTTCAAATAATCGTGAAGTTTCGGAAGATTCGAGAACTTTCCCCATTCCGGTTTGAACTCATGATCGGGATACTGCGTCGAATCCACGAAATCAGCTTTGGCCAGATGGGAAACCGCATCGATCCGAAACCCGTCGACTCCCATCTCGCACCACCAAGTTGCCATTTTCACTATTTCATCGATGACTTTGGGGTTTTTCCAATTGAGGTCGGGCATTTTTTTGGAAAAAATCTTCATGTAATATTCGTCAGTCAAAGCATCATATTCCCAACAGCTTCCTCCGAAAAACGAAGCCCAGTTGGTGGGTTCAAAGCGCACATTGTCTTTATAACGAGGTTTTTGCCAAATGTAGTAATCCCGGTAAGGATTATCCGTGGATTTTCGGCTTTCTTGAAACCAGGGATGTTCGTCGGAAGTATGGTTTAGAACCAAATCGATGACGACCCGAATGCTCAAACTATGCGCTTTCTGGATCAAAGTTTGGATATCGCCGATGGTCCCGTAGTCTTTTGAGACCGAATAAAAATCGGAAACATCATAACCGTTGTCATTCATTGGCGACTCGTAGAACGGACAGATCCAAATTAAGTCAACGCCCAGCTTTTTGATGTATTCGAGTTTTTCGATGATGCCGGGAAGATCCCCGATCCCATCATCGTTTCCATCAAAGAAACTTCGGATATAGATTTGATAACCGAAAGCTTCCTTCCACCATTCCTTTTTCATATTTACTCCTAAAAAGAGAGACATGATGAACCCATCATGTCTATCTCTATTATCCTTTTGTTGCTCCAGCGGTGATTCCTTGAATCAGATAACGTTGGAAAATCATATACAATAATGTGATCGGCAGAGCCACGATGAGCGCTCCGGCCGCAAAGGTCGTGTAATTGGCTTTATCCATGCCGGAAATCATGTCAAACAAACCAATGGCCAAAGTCCAAACTTCTTTGATATCCCCAGTATAGGTTGGGCTGTTCAACAAATAATTCGGCAGCATATAGTCCATCCATGGCGCCATGAATTGGGATACCGCTACAAATGACAAGATCGGAACCGAAAGCGGCAGGATGATCTTCGAGAAGATCTGCCATTTGTTGGCGCCGTCCAGCATGGCGCTTTCATCCAAGTCTTTCGGGATCTGTTGCAAATAGCCCTTGATGAGCCATAGATTGAACGGAATCGCTCCTCCAACATACAAAATGGTCAAAGCCCAAGGTTTATTTAAAAGCCCGAAGGTATCGAACAAAGTAAACATGGCGATCAGTCCCATGAAGGACGGAAAGGCCTGCAAAACCAAAATGGTAATCAATCCGACTTTTTTGCCTTTGAATTTAAATCTGGCGAAAACATAGGCTGCGCCGGTGATGAAGACGACTCCCAAAACCATGTTCAAAACCGCAATGATGATGGTGTTTTTATACCAGTACCAAAATTTCGTCTCGGTAAACAAGCGGTCATAATTGGCAAGGGTCATTTTCGCCGGCCAAAAGGTTGTTGGCAATCCCGCCGTGGTCGAGAATGATGACCCAATCAAATAAATGACCGGAACCAAAACGATGGCCGCTAGCAATACCAGTTCCCCGAACGTCAACAATTTCATTAGAATTTCTTTGATGCTAAAGAATTGAAGAAAGGTCCCTTTCTGAACGTTTTTGATGGATGGCGCTTTAAAACAGCGTATTATACCATAAACCGGGATCAAAGACCAGAGGGCCCCTTTTAATCTGGAATGGCCTTTTTTTTCAAAAACTTCGGCGCCGATGGCATCCTGCGTAAAGTAAAGGACGATGGCTAAATAAACAAGGAAAATCGTTAAAAACAATGGCATGATTAATCCTCCTTAAAGGCTCGGGTTCGGGAATAGTTCCAAGCCGCAATCGATCCAACAATGAAAAAGATCAAAATCGAGAATACGGAAGCCATGTTGTAGTACTTCTCGTTTACCGTCAGCGTATACATCCACGATATCAAAATGTCGGTATCGCCCGCGAAAGCGGTATCGTAGCCGTTGTTGGCGCCGCCTTGAGTGATGAAATAAATGACACCGAAATTATTGAAATTTCCCGAGAAAGTCATGACCAGCAACGGAGCCGCCGAATACATGACCAATGGGAAAGTGATCAATTTTAACTTCTGAGATTTGTTGGCGCCGTCAATGTCGGCCGCCTCATACAGAGTTTTGTCAATTCCAACCATGATTCCGGTCATGAGAGCCATGAAATACGGGAATCCCAGCCAGATGTTGACGATGATCAAGGTGATTCGAACGAACCAAGGATTATGCGGGTTGGTGAACCACTGGATGTTTTCATTTCCAAGATAGAATAGTTTCGGAAGCGTTCCGGCCATGAATTCTTCAATTCCCCGACCCAACATTCCCCAATTTTCGAGGATCTTATAAATCCCCAATTTCTGGAGAAAGGCGTTGACGACTCCGTTTTCGTTAAAGAAGTTCGCGAAGACCATTTGGGAAATGATCGCCGGAACCGCCCAAGGAAGAATGAGCAGAGTCCGCCAGAATTTTTTGAGCGGAACTCGTTCGGAATTGATGACGACCGCCTGGAAGAAACCTCCGAAGAAACAGGTAACGGTGGAAAAAATCGCCCAGATGACCGTCCAGAAGAATACTCTCCAGAAAGTGGCGCCGAACGGAATTCCGACGCTTTCTCCAAAATTGAAAACCAGGATGAAGTTCTCGAGGCCGACCCAATCAAACAATCCCACATCGGCCATATTGCCGTTATAGGACGTGAAAGCAATCAGGAAGCCAAACAAAATCGGCATGATCGAAATAAAGGTCAAGACGAATAAAGCCGGCATGAGCACGATATATTCAAATGATGACTCATACATCTTCTTGAAATATTCCTTGTCTCTCACAAAAATGTGGTCTTCATGGTATTTCTTGCTGGTGTTATAAGCATCGCGAATGTTCCAAATAAATATGATCAAAAAATAGAATAACAAAAGCGTGGAGATTAAGCCTTTGATGAGCAAATACGACGAATTGTGACCTTGAATCGGAAGATTCGTCAAAACCGAATCCCCAATCTCCGAGACATCAATGGCCGTTGATAACTTGTCTATTTGGTAAAAGTCGGTTTTCCCGGCCGTTCCCAAAGAAACAATGGCCCAAAGGCCTTTCAGGAAAAACCAAACCAAACACACCCAACACA
>CAYQUB010000052.1:0-8087 GCA_964420625.1 uncultured Bacteroidales bacterium
AAGTGCATCTTTGAATCAAGTCGCCGGTGTCGATGTTGCTGTGATAGGAATACGGAAGATTCTGTATGTGAGAATACATCCGGTTTCGCATGTCATATGCAATTCGTTCGGCTAAACGGCCTTTATTGTATCCATCCAAAAACATTATGGATCCCCGGATGATTTGGAACAAGAGCAAACTTATTCCAACCACCAAAATCGCCGTCAATTGATCACTGATGGAAGCATAGTACTGAGTCAAAAAAGAAGGAAGCGTGATGCTTCCTTCGGTAAGGTTTCCAAAAATGACATCAACAACGTATTTGATGAACTGAGGAACATAGGAATACAACAAAGGATTTATGACCGTTGTGAAGATGATGAAGAACAGAAGCCAGGCATAAGGCTTGGCCCACTTCATCAGGTTCCGGGATCCTTTTTGTTTCATTTTATTCTCCTATTATTCGTAACAATCGTTAAAATATTCCGTCAATAAAATTGACCAATTCGATTGATAGCTCCCAGAAAAATCCTTTAGGCTGCTGATATGAAAAGCTGTGCTCGCCGCGCCGTCAGCCTCCCAATAAATGAGAGTGGGAAAACTGATGGCCATGCTGGATTCGATCTTGATGTTCGTGATCTGATCTTCCGTGAGTTCATCGCTATGCAAATAATAAATGGTTTCCAGATTATGAGTCTTGGCAAGTTTGTTGGCTTCAAAAACAAACTGTTCGCACTGGGCCAATTCTCCTGATCCGATATAGACTTGGAAAGTATCGCCGTTGGCGATCTTTTTCATCACATCGTCGTAATCAATGGTCTCAAATACGTGGTCTCTTCCGTCCAAACTGTCGTATTCCTTGTCAATCGCCGTTTTGTCTCCCCCCCAAGGAATGGATAACATGATGACTAAAAGAATGGCGAAAACCGCCACGCCAACCACGATATATGTTAATTTCTTTTCAGTTTTTTCGCTCATTTAATTGTACCTCCCTCATTCGGGTGCAAATCTTTTTTAATTATACCACAAACCCCGGCCCAATGCAACGAAAAATCCGAATTTTGAAACGGAACAATTATTTTTATTCAAGGTTCTTTTCAATTCATAATTCCCGCTTTTTTCAATTAAAAGTTCCCGCTTTTTTCAATCATTCGGTTTGTTTCTTGATTATTTTGTTTTCCCGAACAAAAAAACACATTTATCCATGGTGGACAAATGTGATATTTTTCATGGCGCCCCCAATAGGACTTGAACCTATGACCCCATGATTAACAGTCATGTGCTCTAACCAACTGAGCTACGGAGGCACCTTTTCGGAAAATAGTTCCGGAATTATGCTACCATATTTTGAACCCGAAAGCAAGAAAAAAGACGCCTAAAGAAGATTTAGGCGTCTTTTGAGGTCGGTTTTTACGCGGCCGGTTTCGCGGTCACGTTATAAACAAAGGTTTTGTTGTGGGTCTCGCTGAAGGTCACGACGATCGTGATGACGACCGCGGTATCGACCGCCGGAGCCGTGAAAGTTCCGTCATTGGCGATGATCCCGACTTGACTGCTGGAAAAAGCATAAGTCGTATCTGGCAAAGCATTCTCATACTCGGTAGCGGTAAAGAAAACCAAAGTTTTGGTAACGTTCATTGCTTCGGCCAGGACTTGTTCGATCTCCGCTTTCGCGTAGTTTTCCTTTTCCAAATCGGTCAAAGGAGTCACGAACGAGAAATCGTCGAGATATCCGAGCGACCAGCCGTTAAGGCCGTGGTAATTGTAAAGGACGCCGCCTAGGGTCACTTGTCTTCCGACCAGCAGTTTCAGTTCTTCCTGATCGACGGACTGATAGTAAACCCCGATCTTGGCTGCGCCTTCATCCAAACTGGCGGCCAAATAAACATCGTTGTAACTGCCTTGAATGGTGAGATAACCGGTGATTTGGAGGTATTTCCCGTAGAAAGCATTGGCTTTTACCGCCGCGACGTCGTCCGGGGTCATGATCTCGATGCCGCTGAGCAATGGCAAATCGGCGAAAGTGGCCACGGTCACTGACAGCGGATTGACATGGACCAATTCATCGATTTTGGCCACGCTGTAGTTTCCGGTGATCTGACGGACATATTGCTTGTCATAGCCAAGGTAGACCGTTCCCGTTCCGCGGATCCGGACCGAATCGCCGATGGACAAACCATTGGTAGCGTATTTAGCACGGATGTACAAAGATCCGGTAGAATCAGCGATGTAATAATAACCATCCTCGGTGACTCCGATGATGATCCCGTCAATAACCAGGATCTGACCCGGGTTGGCATCGATCTGCGCAATGGCTTCAGCGACGGTGATCGGCGTGCGTCCCAAAACCAGGACATCAAATGTCTCGCTGGTCAGAACCCCGTTGATCGTAACGCTCAAAGTGACTTCGGTATCCAGAAGCGGGGTAATGATGACGCCAAGGGCGGAAATGACCGCCGGCTTGGTCGTATTCCAGGACATGGTCGGCAGGACGTTGGCTTCGGTAACCGGTCCGGAAAGAGCGAAACCGGCGAACATGCGGCTAACCAAACCTTTTTGGATTTGGATCACGTCATCGATGGCCAGTCCGGTCCGCAGATCGTAGCTGCATGAATCGGCGCTTCCGGGAAGATCATTCAGTCCCGGTGACCACAGATATCCGCCCGCCGGAATGATCAAAGCATCAGCCGGAAGGAACTCACCAACGATCGCCGTTACTTTTCCGGTGGCGTCAATGATCAATTTGTCATAAGCGGCCGGATCGGAGGTGGCATAAACATCGCCCCAGGTGATCGAAAGATCCGCTCCGGTAAGATTGGCGTATAAAACGCCCATGTTGGCATTGGCCAAAACTGGTTTTAAATCATATGGCAATCCGGTTACTTCCACGTAATTCATGACGAAATGCATGCGAAGGCTGGTATCCGGAGCCGTAAACATCATCGTATATCCCATAAACGGCAGGACATAGGAAGCGTTGGCCGTATAATCCGAAAGATTGACCGGGACGGTCGGCGTTCCGTAGATCGAAGGAGTGACGCCAACCGGAGTGATTCCGAAATTGACGGTCACTGAAGTATTGATGCTTGGGAACTGCACGGACGAAACCACCAAAGTTCTCGGCGCGCTGGCCAGTTTTTGAATCAGCATTTTGTTGGCGGATAGATCAAACAAGGTGGTGTCTTCTCCGGTTTGGTAACCCCAGGCAAAGGTCCCGCCCATCGTATCCAAAGTGTAATCCGCCAGGATCTGCAATGGAGTCGTCGCCGCAATCTCCGCCAAATCACTTTCAGCGTCGCTGATGATCATTTCCGCGGCTTCCAAAGCGGCCTGGTTGCTAACGACTAATTTCTGTTTTTCGGTCAGCGCCGTAAAAGCAGCTCGGGCAGCTTCGACTTTGACGATGTCCGCATCGGTTAAAGTTGCGGGTAAGGCCGCAATCAAAGCTTCCACGATTCCGGCCGGGAATTCGGTCTTAAAAGTCCGAAGTTCAACGATAACCGAATCTCCGACTTCGAAATTGACATTGGTGGTCAGTTTCGCAAACGGCGAATTGGTAACGCGGTCTTTGTCATAAACATGCGGACACCACAGGTATTCGCCCGGTTGCAGCACAATGTCCACGCCCGCGGTCCCACCCAGGGAGTCTTTGTTCAGGTTGGCCTTGACGAGTCCGTCGGAACCGATGATGGCATACCCGTACAGACTATGCCCGTAAGCCGTTCCCTGATATCCGTAAATGTCTTTGGAATTGAAAGTGATCGGGGTTACATTTCCGTTATGATATAAAGCTCCGTATCCCGGGTTGGCCGGCTGGCCGTTGGAAATGATCCCAACATTGGCGGCCGTGACCGGAGTTGTAGTATACGGCTGAAGGACGCTTAGCGGCAGGAGCAGTTCTCCGCTTTCCATGGCCCGCAGTTCGATCAGGGCTTTTTCCCCAAGCATGGCCACCAGGCCGCTTGGAAGATTAATGGTATAACCATTCCATCCGACAACCGGATTGGTCAGGCTGCTGGCTACATTTTCGTAATAAGCCGGGGTTTCCTCAGCTCGCAAAACTCCGAAATTGACGGTTACTTCTTCGGAGAAAATGCCAACCGTCAAGACTAACACGATTGGGTTGTAAGCCACGCTGAGTTTGAACAGTTCTCCGGATTCCAGATCAAAAACCGTATCGTCTTCTCCGGCTTTGTAAGTCCAAACGGCCCCAATGGCCTGAGGAAGCATGGTGTCAGTCGTTATTTGTTCCGGAGCGGCATCAACCAACATTTGGAGAGTCAATAGATCCGCCGGCGGCAGTTTGTAAGGTTCAACTTCAATGATCGTTCCTTCCAGCAGAACGCCATCGGTTTTTTGGCATAGTCTGGTTCCGTATCCCAGGGAAGTGTAGTCAATGTCCCAGGTATGCGGACACCACAGGAAATCACCAGGTTGCAAAGTCACGGTCAGCAGGTTTTGCGAACCAATGGAGTCGCCCCCACCATGAGTTTCCAAGTATTTCATGACCGTGTAGGTCCCGTCCTCGTTTTGGGTGAACATGATCTTTCCGTACCCGTAAGAAAGGGTTGGGACATTGGGTCGCCCGTAGGTGTCGCTGGCATCAAATGTCACCGCGACGGTTCCGTTATTCTGATATAAGGCTCCGGCGCCGCTATAATTCACGGCCACGCCGTTTTTCAAACCGTTGTTATTGTAATCGGTTTGTAAAGACAATCCGAGCGGTCTTAGGGTCTCACGCGAGATCTTCTCGTTTTCGACGGTTCCGCTGATCGGAATGTACGCATCTTTCGAAATGAAATAGACATTGTTTCCGACGGTTACGGTATATCCGCCAAACCCGGCGACTTCCATCTGAGTTTTAAAAGTCCCGAATCCATCCCAAGTATTGCCTTCCGCGGGTTTGATAGCGCCGGTATAGAAGATCGCTTTCTGTCCTTCTTGAAGAAGGCCAAAATCGACGTTAATTTCCAAAGTGGTGAGATTGTAAGTGGCAAGCAGCGTTACTTTGGCCACTCCGAAAGTGGTTACCAAAAGCGTTCCGGCTTCCAAATCAAACAAAGAGGTATCCTGTCCGGCTTTGTAAGTCCAGACCACTCCTCCGGTTTTTGAAAAGTCGAAATCGCTCGTGATTTGATCCGGGACCTGTTCGATGGCCGGGAAAAGCACGGCCAGATCCGGATTCTTGGCAATCGCCAGATCCCGTTCCTTATCTTCCAAAACCTCGGCGTTCGCCACCATGGATTCCTGAAGATCGGTCAGAGCGTCATAAGCGGTCCGGGCGGCAACGATCGCGTTCTCGTCTCCGGTGGTTACAACTTCCGGAAGGGCACCAATCAGAAGATCGACCGCGTGGGCGGCTTCCAGATTCGCGATTCTTTCCTCGCGGATCACCAGGGCGGTCAGCGCCGAAACCAGCGCTTTTTGGGTGGTGGTCAAAGCTTCATAAGCGGTGCGTGCGGCTTCAACCGCGGTTTTGTCAGTCAATTCAACGGTCGCCGGCAGATTGAGGATCAACCCGTCAACCGCCGTGGACGCGGCCAAATCCTCGGCATCGGCTTTCAGCTGCGCCAAAGCTGTTTCGGAAGCCGTTAATCTCGGATAATTGGTTATTGAAGCTTTCTCCTCGGAAGTTAAGGCTTCATAAGCCGCCCGAGCGGCCACGATCTGCGCTTCATCATCCAAAGTGACGGTTGAAGGCAGAGCGAGCAAAAGATCATCGGCGGCTTCGATCGCCTTCAAAGAAACGATGGCGGCTTCCGCGGCTATCAGATCAGCAAGATTGGTGACCAGAAGTTCCTGGACATCGCTCAAGGCGTTAAAAGCCGCCCGAGCAAAAGCCACCGCGTTTTCGTCAGTCAAACTGATCGGCGACGGTAAATCCTCGATTTTGTTTATGACGAAGTTGGCGGCGCTTAAATCCGCATTCAAGACCGCAATGACGGCTTCTTTGGCGGTCAAAGCGGCCAAATTGGCAATCAAGGCTTTTTGGGACGCAGACAAAGCATCGTAAGCCGTCCGGGCCGCCTGAACCGCGGTTTCATTGACCAGGGTCACCGTTTCCGGAAGCCCCGCAATCAGATCGCTCACGATCAAAACCGCCAGTTCTCCCTCTTTTTCGATCAAGGCAGCTAGGTTTAGAACCAAAGCTTTTTGGGCTTCGGTCAAAGCATCGTAAGCCGTCCGGACGCTTTCAATCGCATTTTCATCGGCCAACAACACGGTTTCGGGAAGACCCAAGATCGCCTCATCGACGGCTTCCGCGGCCAGTTCATCGGCACTCTTTCCGCACCCGAACAATCCCAGGGCTAAAACGACTCCCAAAATAATCAGCAGCAATTTGGAAGATGCATTTGATTTGGACATATTTTCTCCTTTCCAATCAGAAAAATCTCCTTTTTTAACCATTTTATTATATCACAATCACATTATTTTTAGAAAAAAATAAAAAGACAAATATTAAAAAAACATCTTTCAAAATGAAAAAAGCTCCGAGACCAATGGTTCCGGAGTTATTTTTCTGGTTTTTTGTTTATTGATTATTTCCGCTTTTCGGATAAACTTTTTCAAAATCCTGAAAGACAACTTTGGTGTCTTCGGTAAAATCGTAACCAAGTTCTTGTCCTTCGCGAACAAAGGAATCGCGATGATTTTTTTGCCAGGTCTCCAGACAATCATCTTCCCCTTCGCGCGAGCAAATCTCAAAAGTGACGTCGCGGTAAGGAAGGATCGTAATCTTGGTGTTTCGGATGATGGCTTGGGGATTCCCATGCCAATCGGTGATGACGGAATATCCTCCCACCGCGGGGATGGGAGCTTTTTCGATCTCAAACGCCCGAAGGCAGGAAGTGGTCGCTTTCTTTTGTCCGGATCTAACCATTTGGGCCAGTTTTTTCGCAATTTCTTCCGTCCATCCAAAGGCAAAGATTTCCTCATAGACAGTCGTTTCCGGAAGCTTTTCAGCTTTTAAAAACTGCTTCCAATATTCTTCGGCGGTGATTTTTTTCATAATGAACCTCTTATTCTTCTTTGGTAAAGTTTCCTCAAGACCCAAGGCTATGGGTCAGTCTTCGTCGTGCGGTTCTTCTTTCGGGGCCGGATTGCTCTTGCGTTTCTTTTGCATTCTTTGAAAAAGGACGACTTTCAGGATTCCGGCCGCAACCACGATCACTCCGATCAAAACCCAATAATACCACTCCATGATTTACCTCCTAACTGCTTTTTTTAACTAACATTCGTAAAGCGAAAACGGTGATGATCAATTGATAGACCACCCCGATCGCCATATAGCCATAATAGCCAAGATTGGCCGCATTGCCATTGTTGGTCGCCAGATTGAGCATGGCTTTTAACCCCCAGAAATTGGGAGTGATCCCCAGGACATATTGCCATCCGCCCTGAAGTTCCGGGATCAAGGTCAAGTCCGGGATCATGATGAACAAAGCTCCGGTCTTCATCATGGCAAAGCCTTCGATCTTGTTCTTCGCAAATCCGCCGACGATCGCGGCTACAACCGGGACCAAAAAACTGTTGACCAAAGCAAAAATGATGATCCGCCCCAGGTCAAAGTTGTCCAACAACCCGATGGTTTGGCCTCCGAAGGTTACAACGTATTTGTCGCTGGCCAGCAGTTTCAGCCCGCCGACCATGATCAGATTCCCCAAAAAGGAGAGCACATAAGTGTAGATCACTTTGAAAACGACGTATCCGGAAACAGTGATCGGGGTGACGGAAATGTTCAAAATGGTTTTCTCATCCCGGTTTTCCAAAAGCGAAAACCCGAGCATCGCCCCCATGACGTATCCTCCGACTCCCAATAGCATGACAAAGGCGATCAGAAGGGTGATGGCCGTCCCCTGAGAATCTCCGGCTCCGGTTTTCGCGATGATCGCGGGCAAAAGATACGCGGTGATGACCAGCATCAAAAACGGGTAAAAAAGCATGAAAACATTCATTCTTTCTTTGACGATGGTTTTAAACTCATAACGAAGAAGGCTTAAATATTTTTTCATTTTCATCCCTCAATGACGATTTTTTTATATTTTTTATAAACCACCAGCGGATAAAGGACTAATCCGACCCACCAACCCCAAACACACCCAACACG
>CAYQUB010000053.1:0-8060 GCA_964420625.1 uncultured Bacteroidales bacterium
GTCCGAGTTTCTTCGGACTTGGATATTTTCACTTATATAAATCATTGATGAAGGTCTTAGAAACCAGAAAGGTTTTTCCAAACAAGACCGTCGACCGGTATTGAGGGTTGAGAACTTCTTCCTCAAGGGAGTAAAACCCGTTAGGGCTGTAAACATAACGGATCTTAACACTTTCCCCTTCCGTGAAAACCGGAACAGCAAAGACTCCGTCCGTCATCTGATATTCGGATTCTCCGATAATCAGCGTCGCGGAAACAATGGTTTTTGAATCATCAAATTCGGGAGTAAAAACATAACCCGCTTCGGTTTGAACGAATCCGCAACCAAGAAATTCCGGGGCTAAACTGCCGGTTTTCACCACGCCCCCGAAATCCGTTTTCGTTATTCCTTTGGCATCTTTCACGAAAATGTCATATTCATATTCAGAATCCATGGTTAAATTGTCGATGGTGACGCTTCCGTCCACAACCGGGTACTGGGTCCCTTCGATTTCCAAAAATACTTCCTCGATTTCCCGTTCCAAAGTTTTCGTAATCTTGGTTTTGATGGTGACGGAATCGATGCTGGCATCGGTTTGCTCAGAATCAATCATGACATCGCGTGTCACGAAAAATAATCCCGTCAAAACCGATCTTGGACTTCCGTCCGCCGGTAAGTTAACGACTTTGAAATCGCCGTTATCGCGGACGATCATTGTTACCGATCCCCCGCCGTCCATCTGATATGCTTCAACGACCCCATAATTTTTCAAGATCGCATGGCTTTCCGCTTGGTTGGCGCCGGACATATTGGTTTGCTTTCCGTCAACGGTCATCAAGACCATCGCTCCGGTCGCGGTTCTTCCGACCATGGAACGCGGATAACGAACGGTATTGTATGAACTGGTGGAATCCAGATCCGCATTGTCCACGCGCATTCGGGTATGATAAGCGGTGGCTGATTCAACTTCGTTCATGGCTCCCTCATATTCGTATTGGATGAGAACTCGGGTCCCGATCGACAGAGCCGCTCCCAAAGTTTCGGAATTAACCGAAATCGCGAACTGCCCGCGGCTTAGAGTCACCGAGGAATTGGCAATGCGGTCAATGGTTCCTTTTCCAAAGAAAGCATTTTGCGCGTTCAGAAGGGTTTTCTGGTCATATAATTCTTTATAAGTATAAGCTACCGAATTGCTGACAAAGGACAGTTCGGGATAAGTGCAAACGAACAGACTGCTTCCGGTCACAGATAGATCCGGAAAGGTCTGACCCATGGAATACGGGGCATAAACGGCGTTTTCCCCCAAAGCCGGGGTTTCGTTGAACTTGTTGATGATAAATTTTTGAAGAACTTCCCCATCTTCATCGATCACCGATAAATACAATCCAGCGAGATTTACTTTCCGCGAGGAGGTGCTGTCCCAAGCCGTATAGCCCTGCATGATCTGATCCTGGGATCCGTCATTGGCAAACCCGAGGATGTAAGTCCCGTTTCCGCCATAAGGTTTGGCGCTGATGGAAAACCATTTCTCGCCATCCGCGATGAAAGGCCCATATGGCTGGGGCATGAAATAGTCGGATCCGTTTTCCATTCCCCGTTCGCCATTTAAGAAATAATATTGGTCCGCATTGATGCCGCCCAAGACTTTCCAGCCCGGATGGTTGGCTTCGTAATCCCGAGCAATGGCCGTGACGGCTTTCCGTTCGAAACCGGATTTGTCCGCGTTCCTAACCGCCCAAGTGACGATTTTCGAGTTCTCGTTGCAGCTTTGCGTCAAAACGTTGACTTGTTGCGGATAACGAGTTTCGCCAACAAAAGTTTGGCCCTGGTCGAGATAATGGGTCGCGGCTCCCCCAATCCTGGTCGTAACGTTGGAATCAACGAAATAACCGGCGGTTCCCGCGTCATTGTAAGTAATGTAAAAGGCCTTCAGCCCCAATCCCGAGATCATCGCCATCAACAAAATGGAAATGATCAAAAAAAAGGATGCACGCAGCCGGCGCATTTGTGAAAAAATTTTCATGGGGTAACTCCAATCTAATTTTAAAATTATAGCACAAAAAAAACCTTACTTCAAGAATTCTTAAGAAAAATAAAAGAATTCTCAAAGTAAGGAAGTCTTATATCATGGGCGAGAAAGCATGAAGAAAGGAAACGATCATTTTCCTCAGCAGCGTTCTTTTTTTGGTTTCGCTTTCCGAAACCAGATGCGATATTTCAAAACAACGTTTCATGTCATCGCGAAGATCCGCCACCGTTGCGGTTTTGAACAAAAGCGCCGAAACTTCGAAATGATAATAGAGGCTTCGGTAGTCCAAATTGGCGGTTCCGACCATGGCGACTTTATCGTCCGATACAATGCATTTGGAATGAATGAAACCCGGCAAGTATTCGTAGATCTTCACCCCCGAAGAGATCAATTGTTCATAATAGGATTGGGTGACGTAGAACACCCACTTTTTGTCCGGTTGATGGGGGACAATGATGCGGACATCGATTCCGCTTTGACCGGCGATTTTTAAGGTGGTCACCATCTCATTATCCAAAACCAAATAAGGGCTGGTTATGTAAACATATTTCTTGGCTTGATTGATGATCGAAAGATAAGCGGTCTCAATGATTTGTTGCTTATCGAAAGGCCCGTCACCAAAGGCCTGAACAAAACCTTCGCCCTGCTCCTGAAGGGTCGGGCGGTATTCCTTGAAGTTAAAGGTTTCTTTCGTGGACAATTGCCACATCTGGAGAAACATGAACGTCAGATTCCATACTCCTTCCCCTTTGATCAAAATGGCGGTGTCTTTCCAATGGCCAAATAAATTGACCAGATTGATGTATTCATCAGAGAGATTGGCCCCGCCGATGAAACCGACATTGCCGTCAATGACCGTAATTTTTCGATGATCTCGATAATTGATGATCATGTTCAAGCGGGGAATGAAGGGATTAAAATTAACAACTTTTATGCCCTTGGCGATTAATTTCTTCTTGAAATTAAGCTTGGTTTTTTGTAGACAACCGAAATCATCATAGATGACGCGGACATCCAAGCCTTGTTGGACCTTGGCTTCAAGAATCTCCAAGATGCTTTGCCACATTTTGCCTTCGCCGATGATGAAATATTCCATGAAAATGTAATGTTCAGCCTTGGAAAGTTCTTCAAGCAACGATGCATAAAGGGCTTCCCCCGGGGTCAAAAGTTGGGTAAGGCTATGGTCATGAGGAGCAAACCCCGATGCGCTTTGAACATATCGCGACAGTTTTTGGTTGTCCGAATCATCCAAAACCACTTCGCAGGTATTGTTCTTTTGTTCGGCTTGGACTTCGGAAAAAATCTTGTTGATCAATTTGGTTCGTCTTTTCGATAATCGCAGACGGCCAAACATCAAGTAAAAAAACACCCCAACCACCGGAAGCATCAAAACCAGCAAAATCCAGGAAATCTTGTAAGCCGGATTAAAAGAACGGTTCAAAATGGAAAAGGCAAAAACATAACTTATCGACACAAATACGATGTAAATAATCAGCCCGTATCGGCCTATTTCGTAAGCCAAAAGAAAAACGGCAGCAATCTGAACCAACAATAAAAAGCTGGCCATGAACCCGCGGCTTATGATCAATTTAAAAATCTTTTTCATAATCGGCCCTCTCAATAAATAAAAAATATGAACTCATCGTCCATATTTCCGAAAGATTATCTTTCTTGTCTTTGTTGTGCTTTGCGGGCTTTGCGGCATTTTGGGCAACGAAGCGGTTCACTGGTCAAACCTTTTTCTTTGTAAAAAGCTTGTTCGCCTTCGGTGAAAACAAAGGTCTCTTTGCAATCCTTGCAAACGATGGTTTTGTCTGGCATTATTTTCCTCCTGTTAGATTTGAAATTTCATATTTTATATTACTATCAGAAGGATATAAGATAAAAGACTTCATTTCGCCAGTATTATACCACACAAACCAAGGATTGTAAAGCGAATTAAACATTATTTCAATTATGATTAGTAATTGAAATTTTGTCAAGATTATTTTTTGGGCGCGTAAACTTTTTTCAAGTGAGCAAACCTTGGCAAACCGTCTTCCGTCGGATAGTTGGCTACCCCCTGGATCAATGGCAATGCATAGTCGTAGAATTCCTGGGTCATTCCCGAACGGTCCGGTTTGATCCATTCCTGAGGAACCCGTTTTTCGGCGTTGGCGCATAATTCAACGTCGATCAGCTGATAATCGACTTTGTATTCCTTGGAATTCGGATCGCGAATGATGGTCACCATTTTGTCGGTTTCCCCGGCGATGGCTTTTTGAACCGCGATGGTCCCAACATTGAAAGCTTCATCAACATCGGTTTTGGATGCAATGTGAGCGCTGCATCTTTGCAACAGGCTGTATTCGATCGGACGGACTTTGATTTTGAACTTGTCGGCGACGATCCCCGCCAATACGGTTGCGGTTCCGCCCAATTGAGCGTGTCCGAAAGAGTCTTTTTTCAGACTGACCAAGTATTCGGAAATATATCTTCCCTCCGAATCTTTGATGCCTTCGGAAATAACGGCGATGACTTTGCTCTTCTTCTCCGTCGAAACCCGTTTGACATCTTCAATGAATTCATCAACATCGAAAGGAGTTTCCGGAAGATAGACCAAATCCGGTCCATAACCTTTTGGGGTTCCCAAAACCGAAGCCGCCGTCAGCCATCCGGCGTTGCGTCCCATGACTTCAACGATCAAAACCATGCCGGTATCATAAACTTTGGTATCCAAAAATAGTTCCATCAAGCTGGTAGCCACATACTTGGCGGCGCTGCCATAACCTGGGCAATGATCGGTTCCGAATAAATCGTTGTCGATGGTCTTGGGAACACCGATGATGCGGCATTCATATTTTTGGATTTGCAAGTATTTGCTGATCTTGTTGCAAGTGTCCATGGAATCATTTCCGCCGTTATAAAAGAAATAACGGATGTTATAACGTTTGAAAATTTCAAACAACTTCTTATACTCCGATTCATCAACGGAAAATGGTTTTAATTTATAGCGGACCGAACCCAAAGCCGAAGAGGGAGTGTTTTTCAAGAATTGCAATTCCTCCGGGTCTTCCTGGCGCATATCAAAAAATTTTTCTTCCAAAATTCCTTTGACACCGTGTTCAGCTCCGTATATTTCCGTGATTTCTTCATGCTTCAAGGCTTCCAAAAAGACTCCGGCGGCGCTGGCATTGATGACCGATGTTGGTCCGCCGGATTGCCCGAACAAGCAGGCTCCTCGTAATTTGTTACTCATAATTTCATTCCTCCGTTGCACATGGTGCGTTTCTTCAAAAAAAAGATTAGATATATTATAACAAATCTTAACCTTTTTTTCAATCATTTTCGATAAGTAATTGTTTTCAAGTTTCCATGATTATTCTTATAAAAAAGGGGATTTCCTCGCCCCGGGCGAGGAAATCCGCCTTACTTATTTAATGATAAAGATCAGTAATGGCGGATTGCGAAATCGCGTATAAATCTTCAAGCAACCGGCATTCAACCGAAGAAATCAAGAGAAATTCAATGGTTTGGTTGACGGAGATGATTTTACCGTCATTTAAGTCATAACTATATTCCAAAACGATTGTTTCCAGATTGGTACTGACATCGCTTTGCTTGATGATGGTCTCTCCGCGACGAACGGTGTAAAGCCGCCCATTGATGATCAATTGGGCTTCCAGAAAAGCCCCGCTGCCGTCAGGATCCTCATAAATGATGGTGATCTCGTAAAAGGTAAAGGCTTCGCGATTTCCAATCGGATGAATTCCGGCGGTATTTCCAAAGACTGACAAATTCCGTCATTCAAGAGGGTGTGTTCAATTCCTTGGGAATCAAGATAACTGAATCGATAATAATATCCCGTGTCATGGGTCAAACCCGAGAACATCAGGGGCGCACCGGTGCTTTCTTGTTTGATGCCGTTGACTTCAAGAAACAGTTTTTGAATGTCATGGCCATTATTGGAAACAAGATCCACGTCAAATTCCAAGGAGTCCGCCGTCGCAACCACATTCATTTCGATCGATGGCATCTTGACCGCGATCAGAAGACAATTGCCGTCGGGGCGCAAAGCTCCGTCCGATGGCGAATTGGTCACCACGAACTGGCCGTTATGACGATCGTTCCGTCGGCTTTGACGCCAACCACGGTTCGCGGATGACGGGTAGCTAAAACGCTCGGAGTATCATGGAAATATTCTCCGGAAGACAGGAAATGGTCTGGATACCCGGTAGCTGATGTGACATTCACGAAATCATTGACGAATTCAAATTGCGTCCGGATTTTAGTCCCGATGGCCAGAGCAGAAATCACGGCAGTGTTGCTTGTGCAAACCGCAAACTGCCCTTTTTCCAAAGTAATCGGTGTAGTTGATGAGATTGTACCTTTTCCGTAAAAATCATTTTCATTGTTGGGAAGCGCCAATTCGGCGTCTTCAATCACAAAGGTCGAATAGTTTCCCGTATCCATGACCTTTGGCTCATAAATATGCGTACTGGAGTTATAGATCCCGTAATAAACCGAGGTCTGTCCCTCACCGGGAGCAACATTGATGTTTTCGACGGTAAACTCGGAAACGATCTGGTCATTGACATCGAAAACTCCCAAAATAAGGTTTTCGGAGCGATAGTCCGTCTTTCCCGCCACCAAGGTGTTGGTCGTTCCGTCGTTGGTGAAACCCAAAACTCCGGAACGAACCGAAGTTTTGTAAAACTCGCCGTTGGTAACGACCGGATTGTTGGTTTGGTAAGGAAGGCCGTTCAAAACGGCATTGATGTCAAAAAAGTCAGCGTTGATTGCCCCCAAAACCCGCCAGTCGGGGTTCTTTACCTCAAACCGCGCCGCCAGATTGGTGACCGTGGTCAATGTCCAAACATGCGATCCCAAATTGGCATAACTGATGATCTTGGCCGGTGAATCCGCGGGGATCTCCATTACGTTCACTTGTTAATTGTAAGTGAGACCTTCCCGCGTGCTCTTGGAAATGTCGGTATATTGAGTGATGCCATATCCCAGATGGTTTTCCGCGGTTCTTTCAACAATTTGATAAGAAGCTTCCCCGGTCGAGGTTACTTCCGGGTCGAATTCTCCGAATACTCCGACTGCGCTTGTTAAAACCAGCCCCAAAAGGATCAATAAAAATCTAGTTATTGTTTCATGATAGCCCAGCTTTCAAATCTTCTCTATTTTTTTAGTCTATGAAGTTTTATTGTTGAATATTTGGCATTTTCAAAAGAAAATCCCGGAGTTCCTTGGTGCTTCCTTTATGATATGCGCTTATGTCCTCATTCTTTCGGTTAATCAAACCATCCGTCAGCAAAAAGCCGGTGATCCCGATTTGCTCAGCGATCATGTCTTCTTGGGCATCATTGCCAATCATCAGGCATTCATCCGGTTTCCGGCCGAGATTCTTTAAGATCTCTTCAAAGTACTTAACTCCCGGTTTGCAATAATGCGAGTTTTCGTAGGTGGTGATCAAATCAAAATCTGAGACATTGAGTTCTGCCCAACGAACTCGTTTTTTTGTTGCCACGCTTGGAAATATCGGATTGGTGGCCAAAACCAGCTGATAACCTTTGTCCTTGCAAATTCGGATTATTTCCGGGGATTTCGGGTTCACCTGGGTGGATGGCCTAACAAAGTCAAATTCATTTTCGTAGTATTGAATGAAAGTAGCTTCCAAAAGGGATTTTCCAAGCTGGGTCACCTTTTCGAAAGTCTCCCAAAAGCATTCTTCATTGGTCCGATTTCCGTCATTAAGCACCATGGCTTTGATTCCGGTTTGAACGGCAGCCATGATCAAAGCCGATGGATGCCCATTGTTTTCCAGCCGGGTTTTCAAGTGTTTGAAATAGAGATGGAGGAATTTTTCTTCATCCATGGGAAGAAGCGTCCCATCCAAGTCAAACAAAATGGTTTTTATCATTTTATCACCTTGGTCTATTATACTAGAGCACCGGCTCTTTATGCAATTACTTTTTAAGAATGTTGAAAAACGAGCGGAAAATGATATAACCCGAGTTTTACAGTTGTTGTCCTATAAAGAGTTTATCATAGGTGCTTGATATCT
>CAYQUB010000054.1:0-7903 GCA_964420625.1 uncultured Bacteroidales bacterium
TGTGTTGGGTGTGTTTGGGTTTTTGGTGCTTTACGGTCATGGGGAGATCACCAAAGAGTTATTTGAAAAATACAAAAAAAGATTTAGCCCATATGCGACGGTCGCTTCTTTCTACATTTGGGAGATCGCAACCAACGGATACGGGTTAAAAGATAAACAAGCCAAGACCCGCAAAAAAGCAGAAGCGATCACCAAATGATCGCTTTTTTTGAACTCGATAATCGCCAAAACCCTACTCATTTTTAGTCGGTTATGTTATAATAGTTTTAGGTGAAATTATGAATGGAATCTTATTGATCAACAAAGAAAAGGGGATGACTTCCCATGATGTCGTCCACCAAATCAAAAAAATCCTGAATATTAACAAAATTGGGCATGTTGGGACCCTGGATCCCAATGCCACCGGACTTTTGGTGGTTTTATTAAACGAAGCTACCAAATTGGCGGATTATCTGGTTGAAGATCAAAAAGAATATGTAGCAGAAATCGTCATTGGGGAAAGCACCGCCACTGAAGACGGCGAAGGCCAAGTCACCGAGAAAAAGCCGGTGAGCGATTTGGGAGATGTGGACGCCGTTTTGTCAGCTTTTTTAGGAAAGCAAAACCAAGTTCCCCCCATGTATTCCGCCATCAAACTTCAGGGAAAGAAACTTTATGAGCTGGCTCGGAAAGGCTTGATCATTGATCGAAAGCCACGGGAGATTGAAATATTCATGATCAAAAGGACCAGCGTCGTTGAATACCAGAGTGGAAGAGCCCGGTTTTCATTTTATGTGAAAGCTTCGAAAGGCACTTATGTTCGGACTTTGTGCGTTGACATCGGGAAACGACTGAATTTTCCGGCGCGAATGGGCGAACTAAAAAGACTTTCATCGGGGAAATTCAACCTATTGAACGCTTTTTCTTTGAATGATGTTCGAAGCGGAAACTTCCAACTGATTGACATGATCAAGGCTTTGGACGGCTATCCCCAGATTGACGTAAATGATGATCAAAAAAACCAGATCGGCGACGGCGTGGCCTTGGATCCCGCGGAACTGCGATGCAACCTTCCGTTGGTGGTTTTGAAACAGGACCGGCAATTGCTGGCCATCTATAAATTGGAATCCGGAAAGTATCGAGCAAAACGCGTATGGAAATAATCCGTTTTAACAATAACCAAACTTATGACCTCGGTCCTTTAGTCGTGGCTTTGGGTGAATTCGACGGATTGCATGTTGCCCATCAGGCTTTGATTCAAAAAACCATTGATCTCTCCAAAAGCATCGGTGCCAAAAGCGCGGTTCTGACTTTTGATCCGCACCCCGATTTCATATTAAAACGAAGATCGTATTTGGGATATTTAACCCCGCTCAACGTCAAAATCCAGATCCTGGAGAATTTGGGGGTCGATTATCTGATCATCGTACCTTTCACGCGGGAACTTAGTCAATTGAGCCCGGCGGAATTCGAAAACCAGATCCTAAAACACCTGGAAATTGTTCATTTGATTGTCGGCTTTGATTTCCGTTACGGATTCAAAGGCGTCGGAAACGCTGCCTCACTGGCCAAAAATTATTCGCTAACCGTTATTGAGAGAATAAATTTTGAAAATCAGAAAATCGGGTCGAATGCAGTTCGGGATTTGCTTCTTGAAGGACGGATGGAAGAAGCCGCCAAAATGCTCGGTCGGTATTACAATATCACCGGAGTCGTTGAAAGAGGCAATCAAGTCGGCCGACGAATTGGTTTTCGAACCGCCAACATTACTTTGAGCGAAGAGTACCAACTACTTAAAAAAGGCGTTTATGGAGTCTATGTTACCTTAAACGGCAAGAAATATTTGGGTGTTTGCAACATCGGCAACAACCCGACTTTGAACTTTGTCAAGCGGCCAAGACTTGAAGTTCACATCCTGGACTTTAATTCGATGATTTACGACCAAGTCCTTTCGGTGGATTTTGTGGTCTTTCTCCGGGAAGAGATCCAGTTTGACTCGGTTGAGGCTCTGGTCGCCCAAATTCGTCATGACATTGAAAACACCATCCAATTATTGGGAGAACAAACATGAAAATTGCCATCATTTCCGCAATGAGTCAAGAGACAGATTTCTTGATCACCAAACTGAATCATCCGAACCCGCATCGAGGAAATGGCTACCTTTTTTACGAAGGCTTTTACGCCGGTCATGAACTGGTCGTCGTTCAGGGGGGAGTCGGTAAAACCGCCGCTGGAATGCTCGTTGCCAGTCTGAATCTTCTTTACCCGAAATTGGATAAGATCATCAACGTTGGCGTGGCCGGCGGAGTCAGCGGGAAAACCGCGATTGGCGACATTGTGGTAAACCAACAAGCGGTCTACGGCGATGTTGACATTTCTTTGGGCGGAAAATACGTTTATGGCCAAATGAGCCATTGTCCTCCGGCTTTTTCGGCCGATCCGGACATGCTTGGCAAAATTGCATCCCGTTTGCAATTGCCTTATGTTCTCGGTTCGGTGGTGACCAGTGATCAATTTGTGATTGACGCCGATTTGACGAACCGGCTGGTGGCGGATCACTTTTTAAAATTGAATGTTTGTTGCTTTGACATGGAAAGTGCCGCCTTCGCCCACGCTTGCTTGTTCTATCAAAAACCTTTCCTTTCGATCCGGGCCATTAGTGACGTGATCGGGGAAAATCAACATACTGAATTTGAAGACAACCTCGAAAGCGCCTGCTTGAACAGCAATTTATTCGTTTTGGGACTGCTGGAAATCTTGTGAGATTTATATTTACATTTTCGGGAAGATGTGCTATAATAAACAAGTCCTAAACCTTTGATCAACGACTCTCCGACGTTTTTCTCAGCTCTAGGCATAAAAAAACAAAAGGAGGAATTTGGAAATGTCATGTATTTCTAAAGAAGAAAAAGCGCAATTAGTTGCCAAGTTCGGAAAAGGAGCCACTGACTCGGGATCGGTCGAAGTGCAAATCGCCATTTTAACCGCCGAAATCGCTCGCTTAAACGAACATTTGCAAACTCATGTCCATGATTTTCATTCGGGACGCGGGTTGCTTATGAAAGTCGGCCATCGCCGTAATCTGCTCAACTATTTACGTAAAAAAGACATCGATAGCTACCGTAATCTGATTACGGAATTGAACTTGCGAAAATAAAGGGTATTACAATACCCTTTTTGAAAAGAAAAAGGAGCAAATAAATAAATGAGTGAAAAAAAAGTCTTTGAGTATGCCCAGGGCAGTCGGAAATTTGTTGTGGAAGTCGGTGAACTTGCCAAACAAGCCAATGGGGCAGTTTTAGTCCGTTTTGAAGACACCGCCGTTATCTCGGCTGCGGTTTTTAGCCAAAAAGTGTCAACGGATGATTTTTTTCCTTTAACAGTACTTTACGTTGAAAAACTTTACGCGGGTGGAAAAATTCCTGGGGGATTCTTAAAAAGAGAAGGTCGCCCAAGCGAACTTGAAACCTTGACATCGCGTCTGATTGACCGGCCGATCCGGCCATTGTTTGACGAAGGCTTCCGTAACGAAGTTCAAGTCGTGAACACAGTTGTCAGCGCCAATCCCGATAATTCCAGCCAAATGGCCGCCATGCTTGGTTCGTCTTTGGCCCTTTCGGTTTCGGAAATTCCCTTCAAAGGTCCGATCGCTGGTGTAGTCGTCGGCCGGGTAAACGGGGAGTTTGTCCTTAATCCGACCAGTGCCGAACTGGAAGTTTCCGATATCAATCTGATTGTTGCGGGGACGGAAGAAGCCGTCAATATGGTTGAATCCGGAGCCAAAGAAGCATCCGAAGAAGACATGTTGAAAGCTTTGATGTTCGGCCACGCCGAAGTAAAAAAACTTTGTGCCTTCCAGAAGAAGATTCAAGCCGAAATCGGAAAACCGAAAGCGGTCGTTGAGCTTCACAAGATCCCGGAGGACATCGACAAACTTGTTCGCAAAATGGCGGAAAAAGATTTGTTGAAAGCCATCGTCATCAAGGAAAAGTTGGCTCGATTTGCCAAAATCGATGAGATCAGCGATGCCGTCGTTGATGAACTGACCATTAAATTCCACGGCGACGAAGATGCCGAACAAAAAATCAATTTTGTAAAAGAATCATTGGAGACGATTGTCGCTACCGAAGTCAGACGTTTGATCACCGAAGAAAAGATTCGTCCGGACGGACGGGCGGTTGATGAAATCCGGCCTTTGTCTTCCAGCGTCGGTCTTTTTGATCGCACCCATGGTTCCGCTTTGTTTACCCGCGGACAAACTCAAGCTTTGAGCGTCGTCACCCTGGGAGCTTTGGGCGAATACCAAATCATTGATGGTCTGGGAGTTGAAGAAAGCAAACGTTTCATGTTACATTATAATTTCCCGGCTTTTAGCGTTGGCGAATGCGGACGTTACGGATCACCGGGACGCCGCGAAATCGGCCATGGCGCTTTGGGCGAAAGAGCTTTGCTTCAGGTTATTCCGAGCGAAGAAGATTTCCCATATACCATCCGGGTCGTCAGCGAAATTTTGGAATCCAACGGTTCTTCATCGCAAGCTTCAATTTGCGCCGGAACAATGGCCTTGATGGATGCGGGCGTACCAATTAAAGCCCCGGTCGCCGGAATTGCCATGGGTTTGATTTCCGATGGCAAGAAATATACCGTTTTGACCGACATTCAAGGAATGGAAGATCATTTCGGAGATATGGACTTTAAGGTCGCGGGAACCAAAAACGGGATCACGGCTTTGCAAATGGACATTAAGATTTCCGGAATTACTTATAAGGTTCTCGGAGAGGCCTTGGCTCAAGCCAAAACCGGAAGAACCAAGATTTTGGAACATATGCTGGCGACCATTCCCGCCGTTCGTCCGGAATTGAGCAAATATGCTCCGAAGGTCGTCGTTTTCATGATTGATCCGGACAAGATCCGCGACGTTATCGGATCGGGCGGGAAAGTCATCAATGACATCATCACCCGTTGCAATAATGTCAAGATCGACATTGAGCAGGATGGACGCGTTTCCATCATGCACAGTGACAAAGATTGGATTGACAAAGCCGCAGAAATGATTCAGAACATCGTTAAAGTCGCTGAAGTCGGAAAATGGTACACCGGAAAAGTCGTTCGAATTGAAAAATTCGGAGCTTTCGTTGAATTGTGGCCGGGAACCGATGGACTGCTTCATATCTCCAAAATTACCGCTGAGAAGCTAGGAAAAGTTGAAGATGTGTTGGCCCTTGGCGATGAAATCATGGTCAAAGTAACCGAAATCGATGATAAGGGCCGGGTCAATTTAGCTACAAAAGCTGCTTTGGAAGGACGCCGCCAACCTCAGGAAGGCGAGGAACGTCCGCGCCGTCAATTCGATCACGATCGTCCAAGACGACCATTTACTCCGAATCGCGAACAACATTTCGATCGGCCGGCTGAAGGAAGACCGAGCGAAAATGCTCCGGCTGCCCCAATTGCGGAAAAACCGATCAATGACAAAAACGAAGAATAATCCAATGAGAACCTTTCATTTTGAAGGGTTCTCTTTTATTTTATTTTTATTGATAGATCGAAGTATTTGGTGTATAATGAATTGTATTCGGGTAATCGAGCGGGCTCTTGAAGTCCGTTAGGAAAGTCCTTGCTAGCACATGCTGTGATGCTGTAATGTTTATGCCTATTTAATTAATAAGATAGGACGCTTGGAATGCGATGGCGAAAACAACACCTTTCAAATGGCTAGTTTTCATAAAGTGCCACAGTGACGAGGCCTCTTGGAAACGAGGGGAGTGGAACGGGTAAACCCCATAAGCTAGAAACCCAAATTTTGGTAGGGGAATCTTGATGACGGAATCGAACGAAGTCAAGACTGCTTTAAAACAGAGATAAATGATTACCGCTTCGAAAGAAGAACAGAACAAGGCTTACAGAATACGTCCTTTAAATCACATATGAGTCTTCATATGGGATTTTTTATATGAGGTGAATATGTTTAACACATGTGAATACATCATTAGCGCGGTCGGAAAAGAACAGTACCCGAACAAAACCGGTTTGAACGAGTATGTTTTTTTAGGACGATCAAACGTTGGCAAAAGCAGTTTCATCAACGCTTTGACCAACCAGAAAAAACTGGCCTACACCTCCTCGAAACCCGGAAAAACCCGTTGCATCAATTTTTATTTGATCGACCATAGTTTTTTCATTGTTGACGCCCCGGGTTATGGATACGCCGTCCAAAGCCACGAGACCAAAGAATCCTTCAAAAACTACATTAAGGAGTACCTGGTGAGCAATCAGAATTTACGAGTGGCATTTTTGTTGATTGATACCAAAGTCGGGCCGACGGATGACGATGTTGTGATGTGCGAATATCTTCGGTCGCTGCATCTGAAAGTCGTTGTCATCGGAACCAAGTCTGATAAAGTCGGAAACAACTTGCTTTTTGCCCACCAGAAAGCCATAAAAGATAAGTTGGCGATCGGAGACAATGATTTGATCATGACCTCATCGGTTAAGAAAGCCGGATTCGAAAAAGTTCGGGAAAGGCTTAAATGATTCAAAAGGCTTTCCGCCTTTTTGTTGAATAATATTAATTTTGGTATATAATGTTAATGGAGTTTTTATGAAAAAAGTTGAAGAAACTTTATCCCAAACCCGAGTATACGAGGGGAAGATCCTGAACGTCCGCCTTGATCAAGTCCGTCTTCCGAACGGAAAAACCGCGGACCGGGAAATCGTCGAACATCGCGGAGGAGTTTGCGCTTTAGCCGTGAAAGACGGTTGTATTCTGTTTGTCAGTCAATTCCGAGTCCCTTTGCACGAGGTTCTTTTGGAACTCCCTGCCGGGAAAATCGAACGGGATGAGGAACCCGATGCCACCATTATCCGGGAATTGAAGGAAGAAATCGGCGCGACTGTAAACTCTTTAGAAAAAGCGGGATTTTGTTATCCGTCGCCCGGTTATTCGGAAGAAAAACTCCATTTGTATTTTACCGATGATTTTGTGCTTTTCCAAAACTCACTCGATGAGGATGAATTTTTGGACGTGGTTTCGATCCCGATCGACCGTGCTTACGAAATGGTTGACCGCGGAGAGATAACCGATGCGAAATCTTTGATCTTGTTACTGAAATATCGCGAAAAACTAATCATAAAAAAGGTGAAAGAATGAAAACACTTGCAAACCATGCCACCGGAAAAGTCCTGAAAAGCGATGCCTTCCAAATCTCAACGGAAGCGAAGAATGCCAAAAAACTTGACCAAGCCGTTTTGGATTGTACTTTGGGAACTTTTCATTACGAGGACCACCAATTTCGTACTTTTCAAGCCGTCAAAGACTTTCTTTATAGTTTGCCTGATGATGAAGTGTTTGCTTATGCCACCAGCGATGGCGGTTTGGATTTTGAAAACGCGGTTTTGAATTGGGTTTTCGAAGGCGAAAGAGGGTTTATCGAGAAGCAGATGTTTCTCAAAGCCATCCCGACTCCGGGAGGAACGGGAGCGCTCAGCAGCATCATTTTCAACAGTTTGGACGCGGGGGAGAGCTTGCTTTTTCCCAATTTGGCCTGGGGTCCTTATTCGGGCATCGCGGCCAATCGGAATTTAAACGTTTCGAAATACCGATTCTTAAATGGTGACCATTTCGATTTTGAATCTTTCGCTCAAAAAGCGGATCAGATCATTGCGAAACAAAATAAATTGGTGACCATCATCAATGATCCTTGCAACAATCCGACCGGCTATTCATTGTTACCAACGGAACTGGAAATGATCATTGAATATCTTAACCAACAAGAATGCCCTTGCGTTTTGATTTATGATGCGGCTTATTTGGATTTTGCTTATGAAGGACGAGCTGCTTCCCGGGTTAAGTTCCGCCTTTTCGCCAAAGCCAACGAAAACGTGCTGATCAACGTGGCTTTTAGCGCTTCCAAAGTGCGGGGGA
>CAYQUB010000055.1:0-7840 GCA_964420625.1 uncultured Bacteroidales bacterium
ACTTTGAAACAGCTTTTGAATTCGCTGAAGATCGCCGTTTACATCATCAAGAAAAAAGGCGGAAACGACATCATGCTGTACTCCGAGAGCATTGATGAAAAAGAAATCGAAAACCTCGAATACTATTATCAGATCAAGAGCGCGATGAAAAACAAAGAGGTCCTGCTTTATTACCAGCCGATCGTCAATTTCCGAACCGGAACTTTTTACGGAGCCGAAGCGCTATTGCGCTGGAATCATCCGGATCACGGCGTTTTGCCTCCAAACCAATTCATGAACATCATGGAACAAACCGGAGACATTTACTGGGTCGGGCTGTGGGGAATGGAAAATCTCATCAAGCAATTTTATGATCTTCGAGACGACTTCCCGGACAACAATTTCCGTCTGTCCCTGAACTTGAGTCCGAAGCAGCTGATCATTGATTCGCTGGTAATGGACTTTCAAAAAATTTTAAGAAAATATAAGCTTAACGCCGAAAACATTACTCTGGAGATCGTGGAATTTGCCATTTTTGAAAAGTATGACGAGATCATGGGAAACATCAAAAGACTAAAGGAATTGGGTTTTAAGATCGCCATTGACGGTTTCGGGTTGGATTTCTCAACCATGTCCAAACTGGAAAAAATGCCGATCGACATCATCAAGTTGGACCGTTCCTTTCTCAAGGACAACGAACAATCTTACATGACCGAGAAATTTGCCACCATGCTTGTTGATTTCTCCAAAACCAACAATAAGACAGTCATCGCCGAAGGGGTAGAGAATTACCAGATGCTCGAGAAGATCGACAAGTTTGGGATTGACATCGTTCAGGGTTATTATTTTGCTTACCCGATGTCCGGAGAAGACTTAAAGGGCTTCATCCGCAATGAAACCTGGAAAGCAAAACTGTTAAAATAATCAAAAAATATTGACATAAAAGCTATTAATATTTCACAATTTAAATATTTATTCTAATTATTGCAATTCTTGTTGACAGATAAAATGTCCTATGATAGTATGATAGCACTTAGAGATAAGCAAATGTAAAAGGCAAAACCGGAGAAATCCGGCGACGCAAAACTAAAGGGCCTGAAATGGTAGCCAGTTGTCATTTAAAGATGATGCTGGCTTTTTTATTTATTTAAGGTTTCCTAGTTAACTTATTTAAGTGTATGATGTTTATATTACTGCTTGAATAAATATTAACCCCCTTTTACCAAAGCTTGAATCAACAGATATGTTAAAAGGCAAAACCGGAGAAATCCGGCGACGCAAAACTATAGGGCCTTAAAAGGTTGCCAGTTGCCGTCATCGAGATGCAACTGGCATTTTTATTTAGGGAAATTCAAAGAAAGGCGGTGTGTGAATGCGACTTTCCAAAGTTCTCGGGGTTAGGAAACTGACCATGAAAACTACGGTTGTAACAATGGGGCTTGTCATTTCGGCGTTCCTGTCTCTGGCCGTCGGAATCTTCACCTTCTACGGTCAGAATTCCGGTAACTTCGTCATGAGCATCGATCCCGCCTCCTATACCCGCGGAATCATCCTCTGCGATGATACCGAATTCTTGGCACCGACCCCTCGGCTTCTGGCTAATCCGGTTTCCGATGTGAAAGACATCACCTACAGTTGGCTGAAACTTGAAGAAGCGAAGGCTACCGACGGGGATTTCATTGATCAAGATTACAAATACGTTGCCTACACTTTTTACTTAAAAAATATTGGAAGCGAAACCTTAGACATTAATTATTCGGTCAATATCACGGATATCTATTTGGAAGTTGACAAAGCCATTAGGGTCCTGATCATTGAAGATGATACCATCGAGAAGATGTATCAGAAAGCCGATGCGGTTGAATATGAATATCCGGAAGATATGCCCCCTGGGATTGCTTTTGTTTCCGAAGATGTCATCTGCAATACGAAGGTAGCCAATTTACGCCCGAATACTTACCGAAAGTTCAGCGTATTAATTTGGCTTGAGGGAGAAGATCCCGACTGCGTGGACGCAATTCTCGGAGGAATGATTAAATTGCAAATGAGGTTTGTTATCGCCGGGGCTGAAGAAAAATGAAAAAATAAGAAATGCGATTTTAGGAAACAAGGTGAGTTGAGATAAATGAGCAAGATAATAAGAAAATTATTACTTTCGGTTTTATCGCTGACACTTTCCGCCATAATGCTCGGAACCGTCACTTACGCCTGGATCACCATGACGAACAAAAACTTCTTGGATGGTTTGGTGCTAAATGTCAGTTCGGGGGAAAAGCTGGAAATCTCCTTGGATGGTATTTCCTATTACAATCAGTTGCCAACGGACCTCTTTTCCGAAGGGTTTGAAAATTTAGAAATGCGAGATGTGACATCTTCCGACGGCATTAACTTCAGTACCGGAAGATTTGGGATTAATGAAGAGACTGCGAATCCCAATTTGGAATACGCGTCGTTTACTCTATGGATCCGAACGGTTGGAACCGAGCGGAATGTCTATCTGGTTGAAAATGTTAGTGATTTTGTGCAATATGATATAGGAATGGCCGGGACCTTCGTGGTGTCCCGCGGAATGCAATGGAAGGCTGACATGACCTTCATTAATGGAACGAATGAAACAGAGGACACTGTTTATGAAGGCGAACGTAATACCTATTATGCGAGCGATGCTGTCCGGATCGCTTTCCTTGAACAAATTAATGAAAATAACCCCCTTGACAACCGAACCGTCGATGACTTAAGTAAAATAATCATCGACCCCAGCGGCGATCCCTTGCGGGGTTATGGGGTACCTTATGGGGCTTTGGACTATTCAAACAAAAAAATCGGCCATTCCATTGAGGCACCTGTGGACAAACCAGCCGTCGTATATGAATTAACGGAATTTCCTCCGAACAGCCCCTACGTTCCTTTGAATGAAAATTCAAAGATCGTGGAGTTGGTCGCCAGCGATGAAAAAGACAATCGGGACCGAACCTACTATGTTGGTAAAGTAATCATCAACATATGGTTGGAAGGCTGGGACGCTGATTGCTTCGATGCAATTATGCGCGATGAAATTAGGATTCAATTAAAATTTACGGCCGGAAAATCCGCCACAATTTAAATAAAAAAAAAGAAAATAAGGAGAAATTATGAAAAAGTTAACTAACAAATTATTTATTTCGATTTTGACCGTCGCTTTTGCGGTCATCGCACTTGGAACCACATCGTTCGCATGGTTCACGCTTGGAAACACTGCTACCATTCAGCCATTTGATGCCACTGTTACATCCGGAGAAGGAATTGAAATTTCCTTGGATGAAGAAAACTATCGTTCTACCATTACTCCAGAGGAAATTTTTGCAGAACTGGGGCTTGAAGATTTCCGTTTTCAGGATGTTACCACTGCAGATGGTTCAGCATTCAAATTTATGAACGCCAATGGCCAAATTGTAGATAGCGCCAATCCTTACGATGATGGATATATCCAATTCACATTGCATTTCCGATCTTTGGATACCGCAAACCCTGCTCCAAAAATTTATTGGACAGGCGTAACTTTGGACTCTGACGGAATCCCATGGACTTCTGATGCTACTTTCTTGGATGGCAAAGGGATTAGCCGTACTGTTTCCGAAGTAATGACTGTCAAAGCCGCCAATGCAACTCGTATCGGCGTATTCGGCGATACTACAATAATCTATGAACGCCCTGACTCTGATACTGAAGGAACCGTTATCGGAAACTCCGACTTGGGAATTCAGGCTGGTGCCGATTTAACTGCTGCTAATGGCTCGGTTGATTATTACTGGGAAAAGAATCCTGATGGTGGTGCTGGTTTTCTTGCTGGAGTAACCTCGGTTACTGTTCCCGCCACCGTAAACAACATTGGAACCGGCGCTGATGAACTTGATAATGGAATTTTACTGACTTTAACAAACCCATCAGAAACCCCTAATCCCGAAGTTGACCAATGGGAAGGATCCGTCACCATCAGAATTTGGATTGAAGGCTGGGATCCGGATTGCTTCAATGCCATTCTTCGTGATCAATTGTCTATCGGTTTGGTTTTCTCGACTGTACAAGATTAATTAAGGGAACTATATTGGAGAAAACTATGAGAATAGTTTTCTCCTCTCTTTCGCTATATTTCCATGATTGGAGTGTTCTTCTGAAAGAAAAAAAGGAGATAAAAAAGTGAGAAAAATCACCAACAGAATATTTTTATCCATTCTTCTCATGATTTTTGCGGCTTTCGTTTTAGGGACCACTACTTTTGCCTGGATTAGCATGACGAACACTGCTAAAATCGATCCTTTCCAGGCAACCGTCGGAGCCGGAGAAGGAATAGAAATGTCCTTGGATGGGTTAGCCTTTTCCTCCGCTTTAACAGAGGAAATGATCCACGATTATTTATTTGAGCGGGCGGGTGCGCCATACCCTAATTTTAAATATAAGGCCGTAACTTCAGAAAACGGCAGATCGATGCTCGGATACGATGACCAGACCGCAGCCGGATACTTGGAATTCAATTTAACTTTCCGTACTTCAAATCTAGAAACACCGGATGTTTATTGGGTTGGGGCAACCGTGACTTCTAACGGAAAAGGGTGGACCCCGGATACTTCATTTATTAATGCAAAGGGTATTTCTTTAACCCCAGCTTCAGGATCAAGTACTTATTATGTTGCTGATGCCTGCCGAATTTCGGTTGAAGGTGGACTCAATACGATTGTGTTTGAGAATCCAGAAGTCGGCACTAATACCGTTTTGGGTCCTAAGGCTGGTGTGGATATGACAAATTCGAATGGAGCAGTCGATTATTACAAGGAAAAGAATGCTGGATCTGCTCCCGCTGGTTCGGAATCGGTTGATGTTCCCGCTACCGCAACTTCAGATGAAGAACTTGACAACTCCCCATTAGTGACTTTAGATGATCCTGCTCAAGGGGCACAAAATCCAGCTTTCTACTACGGGGTAGTAACCATAAGGATCTGGATTGAAGGATGGGATCCCGATTGCTTCAACTCTATTTTAGCTGATGTAATGTCCGTTGAACTAGTTTTCGCAAAAGCCTCTACATAAAAAAAACAATATCGTTCTCAGATTGAGGAAAATCAAAATGTCACAGCGTTATTGTTGTGACATTGTTTGTCTACCACCGTTTTAGTCTGAAATGAAATAAAAAAATACTATGGATTTATTTTTTTGTTTGTGGTATTATTATACTAAAGTTGGGTGTGCCACAAAAGAAAGAGGATTAAAATGGATTCAAAGAAACAAAATCAAGTAAAAAAGATTATTAAAATTTGCTTGAACACGCTATTCTATGCGCTCATCGTTGTTTTATTGCTGTTTTCAATTGCCAACATGAAGGTTAAAACCACCGCTGACATTCCGAATATTTTTGGTAGAGGTTTTTTGGCTGTGGTATCGGACTCGATGAATGGTGATCAGGATGACTCTTTTCAAAGCGGAGATTTAATCGTTGTCAATATGCTAAATGACTCGGAGCGAGAAAAACTTCAAGTTGGAGATATCGTGACTTTTTACGATTCCGACCTTAGGGCTTTAAATACGCACAGAATCGTAGAAATTGACGGAGACTATGTTTTTACCCAAGGCGATAAAGTCGCAATGGACCCAGCCCGGAAATATGACCCCGATGCACTTGTCAATGATGAAACTGCTTATGAGCTGATGACGAAAGACGAAGTGTTGGCAGTTCGAACCAAAACTTGGGCTGGAGCCGGAAAAACATTGGTTTTCCTTCAGTCTCCAACTGGATTTGCGCTGTTCATTGTCCTTCCGACTTTCTTGATATTGATTTACGAAGGCGTTATTTTAGTTAGAAACATCCTAAAAGTAAATAAATCAAAAATGGAAGAAAAACACCAAAAAGAGATGGAAACGGTCCAAGAGGAATTGCAAAAAGAAAAAGAAAACATGCGTGCGAAAATTCTCGAAGAAATGAAGCAAGCGGAAAAGAAATAATCTTTTTAGAGATAGATCATTAAGAAAGGCTGAAATTATGGTAGAGTTTTCCAGATACTACATTAATTTCATAAGAGAATTCTTTACGAACATCGGTACGTTTTTCAAAACCATTTTTGAGGCGTTTGCCGATTTCTTTTTTAATGACATCAAAGCCTATTTTGAGAATCTCATCAATGCCAGCAATAACTTCACTTTTCTTGACTGGATCGCCACCCTAGTTGTGCTGATCATCAATTCCGCTTTATTATTCTTCGTAGTCCTTAGGCTTTTCCAATTCCTTCGCCGTTACATCAAATTCGTAAAAAAAGAAGTGGAAAAAGACGAACTGGTTGAAGAAATTTCCGCTTTAAACCAAAAAACCGCCGAACTGATTGACGAGAAAAACAAAATTTTGGCGATGAAGGTGTCCAACTTGGGAATCAATCCGAACCAAAAAGAAGAAGAAGAGCCATTGCTGGGCGAAGTTCAGACGGGGAAACCGAAAGAACTCGGTCCTTCGCGTTTCGTTAAGCTCATTGCCGTTGATGATTATTACTCGAAACTGATCACAACCGTCAACATGAAGAGTAAAGACATGATTGGTTTGAAAGAGTTGGTTTCTCAATTCATCAATTTCTCGGCTTCACAGCTAAAAATATACTATGATAAACGAATCATTTCGGCTTTTTTTGCGGGTATGGCCACCAGTAAGATCATCATTCTCGAAGGCATATCCGGAACCGGAAAAACTTCGCTTCCATATGCCATGGGCAAGTTTTTCAATCATGACGCTTCCATCGTTTCGGTCCAACCGTCCTGGCGAGACCGGGCCGAAATGATTGGATATCTGAATGAATTTACCAAAAAATTCAATGAATCCGATTTTTTGAAGTTTTTGTATGACAGCACTTATCGCGAGGACCTTTGTTTCATCGTTCTTGATGAAATGAATTTGGCGCGCATTGAATACTATTTCGCGGAATTTCTATCCATTTTGGAAATGCCGAACTCGAAAGAATGGAAGATCGACGTTGTTCCAGATACCCTGGCTAATGACCCGAAGAATATCATCAACGGGAAGATCACTGTTCCTCAAAACCTTTGGTTTATCGGAACATCGAATAAAGACGACTCGACTTTCACCATTACCGATAAGGTTTACGACCGGGCCATCGCCATTGAAATGAACGAAAAAGCTCCATACATCGATGCTCCGCAAACCGAATCGGTGGTCATGAGCTACGAGTATTTGGACAGTTTGTTTAAAATCGCGGAATCCGAACATGCGATCACCCCGAAGACGTTGGACAACTTGGCAAAGCTTGACGAATTCATCATGGCCAAGTTCAAATTGACCTTCGGAAACCGGATCATGAAACAGATCAAGCAGTTCATCCCGGTTTTTGTGGCCTGCGGCGGCAGCGAATATGAAGCTTTGGACTTCATGGTCGCCCGAAAGCTCATCCGGAAGTTTGAAGCTTTGAACCTCCCATTCTTGAAGGATGAGATCGAAGAGTTGATTGTTCTGGTGGAAAAAATGTTTGGTAAAAACGTCTTTAACGACACCATTAAATATTTGAACAATTTGAAGAAGAACTTCTAATGGTGGGAGTTTAATATGAGAAAAACTGACAAACTGGACAAGCACTACGTACAGGTCCTAGATTCGTTGAAAGCCGCGGAAAAAGATCAGGACTTTCCGAAATATTTTTACAAACTGCTCTTATCGGGAGACAATGAAGTTTATCAGAAAGTCATTTCCGAAACCAAACATTTTGACGGAGAATGGGTAAAGACCTTGGAATCATACTTCCCGAGCATTGACCGCATTCTTAAGAATCCCAAAAATTCTTTAAAATATGAAGAAGAACTGATGCCCAAAACAACACCAAACACACCCAACACA
>CAYQUB010000056.1:0-7799 GCA_964420625.1 uncultured Bacteroidales bacterium
ACTTTCCCGATCTTGATCATGGCTGCCGTCGAGATCAGGTTGCAGATCATCTTTTGGGCAGTCCCGGATTTCATTCGGGTCGAGCCGGTCAAAGCTTCCGGTCCGGTCACGGCTTCGATCGGAAAATCGACCGCGGCCGCCAGTTTGCTGCTTTGGGAAGTCGCGATCCCGCCGGTCGCGCAGCCGATTTCTTTCGCATAGGCGATCCCTCCCAAAACATAGGGAGTCCGGCCGCTGGCCGCGATCCCGACCACGACATCGTTTTGGTTCAGATTGATCTTGATCAGGTCAGCTCTTCCCATGGTTAGCGAATCTTCGGCTCCTTCGACGGCTTTAACGAAGGCGCTCTCCCCGCCGGCCATCAGGCCCATGACGGTTTGATCGCTGACGCCGAAAGTCGGGCGGCATTCCACCGCATCAAGGATCCCGATCCGGCCGCTGGTTCCGGCGCCCAAATAGATCAAACGCCCATGGTTTTGAAAAGCCACGGTCACTTGATCGACCAAAGCGGCGATCTGCCCCATTGCGGCTCTGACCGCCCCGGCGACCAATTGATCTTCGTCATTGATGAGGCGAAGAATGTCGATGGTCGGTTTGGTATCGATATCCAGAGTTTTTTGGTTTCTTTGTTCGGTTCCGATTTTTTTTAGATCAACGCTCATGATTTTTCCTTCCCGGGAGTGATCTTCCCCAGCACGGCCGGCCGTTGGGCCCCGGTGGCTCCGATGACATTGCCGGGCCGATGATTGATGGTCAGATATCCCAATACCGCGAAAGCCACGGCTTCTTTGGCATCGCTGCTATACCCCAGGTCTTCCTGGGTGAGGACCGGTTTATTTAAGTTCTCCTGAAGCCGCTTCCGGATGTAGTTATTATGGCTTCCCCCGCCGCTAAGCACGATGCGGTCAAATTTCGGGGTGAATAAGCGGTAATTGGTGATCATTGCGTAAACCGTGAACTCGGATACGGTCGTGATGACATCGTTTTTCGGATAATCCGAAAAATGCCGTTTCTCCGCCAATTCTTCCATGAATTTTTGGTTATACAGTTCCCGTCCCGTCGATTTCGGCGGTTTCCGGGTGATGAATTCGTCTTTGATCAGTTCGGCGAAAATCGGGGCGATGACCTGCCCGGACAGCGCAATTTTCCCGCCCTCGTCATAAGGCTTCTGGAAATATTTCTTGGTGAAATAATCGATCATGACATTCCCGGGACCATTGTCAAAAGCGACGACGTCATTGATGGTCGCCCGTTTCGGAAGATAGGTCAGATTGGCGATCCCGCCAAGGTTTTGCAAAATGGTGTTTTCGGTGTCGCTTTTGAAGAGCATGAATTCCGACATCGGCACGAGCGGCGCGCCTTCTCCGCCTTCCGCCACATCCATGGTTCGGAAATCCGAAACGACGGTAAGGCCGGTTTTGGCGGTGATGACGCTTGGTTCTCCGATCTGCAGCGTCGAAGGAACCAGTTCACCCTTCGGTTTGGGGTTATGCCAAATGGTCTGGCCATGGGAAGCCACGAAAGCGATATCAGAATGGCAAAACCCGCTTCCCTGAAGCAACAAGTCGATGGCCTGAACAAACTGGTCTCCCAATTCGAAATTAAGGCTGCAAATTTCGCTCAGTTTCGCGGTTTCGTTGCTTAAGTTCCTCATGAGCCGGGATTTAAAACGCTCGTCATAATCCAAAGTCACAAATTTCAAAAGTTCAAAATGTTCGTTCTTTATTTCCACCAAAGCGGCATCGACCCCGTCCAACGAGGTTCCGCTCATTAAACCGATGGCGATCATATTTTCCCCTTTTCCAAAGCCAGATAATAAGCGCCGTCGATCGGGTCGTGTTCTCCTTCCGCGATCATCGGGTCATATCCGTCTTCATGCAAACATCTGATGACTTCTTCTTTCACAAACGGCGCTTTCTGAACAAAACTGCCGCGGAACCCGAGCGTCACCGGACCACACAAATGCATTGTCCGGTAGACTTTTATCACAAACCCCGCCAAATCCATGCCGCAATGTTTCAGGATGGCGATGGCCTGAGGATCGCCGGCTTCCGCTTCCGCCCCGATGAATTTGGCGTGATCCGCGATTTGGCTTTTGGTCCTTAGATAGACAAACGGCTTCAGGTCATACGCGCTTTTGGCGCCGATCAGATTCATGAACTTCTTTTCCAGTTCGGTAAACGGCACATCGTGTTCAAAACTTTCGATGATGCCGGTGATCAGGCTTTTGACCGCCGAAAAACTGGAGCCTTTTTCGGTGAGCAAGTGACCGTAACCGCCAACCAGCAGTTTTTCGCCGCTGCGGTATCCCAAAACGCTGCTTCCGGTCCCGGACAAAACCAGGATCTGTTCGCCGGTCGGAATTCCTTTCAGCGAATAAAGGCCGATGAGGGCATCGTTTTCCATCGAAACCGGGTAACCGATTATTTGACTAAGTTCTTCTTCCCGGCTTTTAACGTTGGGAACGATCCCGAGTCCGGAGATCCCCAGCTGAACATAGGTGATCTCAAACTGGTTTTTAAGATCGGCGACGGCTTTTTGAACCAAATCATAAAAAGGAAAGTGGGCTTCGCCCTTGATGGCCACCGGCACTCCCGAGCCCCCGACCAATTCATAAACCATTTTTTTGTTTTTGGCAAAGGCGCAAATTTTCGTCTTGGTTCCGCCGGCGTCGACGGCGATCATTACTTTTTCCATATTAGTCCTTCCGTTTTATTTCATCAAGAATTTAAATCTAGTTCCGGATGTGATTTTTTTGATCAGATAATCGCTGGCGATGACTTCGCCGACGACATTTACGCGTTCGTCTTCCGGCATCGTCATGGTAACGATCGATACTTCGCCCTGATAACGGGCAAACAGTTTATTGTCAATGGTGACGTCTTTCGGCATTCTCATCATGGTATTGTTCGGTTCGATCGCTCCCGCTTTGAGACGGGTCGACGACCGTTTGAAATATGGGCTTCCGTCCTGGCGGTTGCGATGAAGCAAACAAAGCTGCTGTTTTTCCAAATCCGTGATCTGGGTCTTCAGCTTGATCGGCAGCTGGATCAGATCATAGTCAAAATCCACGGCCTGGGAAAGTTCTTCGGCCGAAGCAAAACTATCGCCAAAGACGACTTCGTCCGCCAGTAAGCTCCGCATTTCCGAAAGGATCGCGGGAAGCGGCAAATTCCGGTGTTCCTCGACGGTCGGAAGACCCTGACGGATCGGCCCGCGCTTTTGGTTTTGCGACGGGATGTAAACCATTACCGTCAGTCCGTGTTTCTTGAACATGGCGTTCTTGGCTTCAACATCGGCTTGCGCCAAGCCGGTATATGGTTTCGGATAGAAATTATGGCTGACCCGCAGCCGGTTCATGTCCATTCCGAGCATTTCCAGATAATTCAAATCGTTTTCGGTCACCGTCGATGCATTTAACTCGAGGTTGAAAGGATGATCCATTGACAGCTTGTAGACTTCGTCCAAAGAAAATCCATAGTCCAAACGCAGGGAATAGATCTGGGGAATTTGAAAATCATCCATCATCGGCCGGGATACATCCAAAATGACTTTCAGGCCCAACCCGTTGGCATGATCGACGACGGTTTTCAGTTCTTCGCGAAATCCCGGTTTCATTTCCGGAATGTGCCCGGAAATGAAAACCAATTCGATCTTTTTGGCTTTAAGCAGATCCAAATAAGCTAAATTTTCGGAAACGGTCTGGTCCAGCCCGACGTAGACCGAGGCTCCGACCCGGATCTTTTCTTGCAGGCTGACCGGAAGTTTTCCGGTCGCAAGGATCTCCCCTTTTAAAAAACGGGCGATCGTTTTGACCGAATTCGGAGTATATTCATAAACGCAATAATAATTGGCGATGTTTTTGAAAGCCAAAAGATCATAAGGATTCCTGGTAGAAATGACAAACAGGTTCTTGGTTTTCTTGTTCAGCAGGTTGACCAGTTTCGCTTGGTTTTGGTTGAAACCCGCATTATAAGTGCACACCGCGATGGTCTGGTAATCCCGGGCTTTGGATACGAGGCTTTCCACCAGCCCGTCATCGGGATTGACCGGAATTTTGACGGTGTCGATTTTCAACCCTTCGGTTTTGACCGCATCAATGATCGATCGGGTTGACAAAACATCTTCGGCGACGGTCATCGCAAACGGTTCGGTCGCGACCAGAAGCGTCTTTCCTTCCGGATAGAAATCGCCTCCTCTGACTTTGGTCAAAGACAGATCCACGATTTTGGCGGCGAAAGCTTGGCTTTTTGGATCCGTGATGACAGCTTTTTTCTCCAGGAAACCTGGCTTGAAGAAATATTCTTCCATCAGCGGCAGGATCTTGGCTTTGGCTTTCAGGATCCTGGTAACTTTTTCGTCAAGCAGTTGTTCAGAAAAGGTTCCCTCGGAAACGGCTTTGGCGATCAATTCCAGCGTATCTTTTTGTTTTTGATAAGTCGCGGAAACCATGACCATGTCCAACCCGGCCAAAAGCCCCGTCAGGGCTCCGCGGGGCGCGGTATAGTTGTCATCGATGGCTTTCATCTCCATGCAGTCGCTGAGTATCAAACCTTCAAAATGAAGCTGGTTGCGAAGCAGATCGGTCAGGACCTTGGAAGACAGCGTCGCGGGAAGATTATCCTGCTCGTAAGCGGTAAAGAAAACATGGGCGGACATGATGGCGCCGACCCCTTTTTTTATGGCTTCCTTAAAAGGATATAATTTGATCTCATCCAAACGTTTTTTGTCATGGGGGACGATCGGCAGACGGTAATGGCTGTCCGCGGCGGTATCCCCGTGACCCGGGAAATGCTTGGCCGTGGCGATGATCCCTTGGGATTGCAATCCTTCGATGGACCGAAGCCCGAACTCGCTGACCCGTTTGGGATCGTCGCCGTAACTGCGAACGCCGATGACCGGATTTTTGGGATTGTTGTTGACATCCAAAGAAGGGGCCAAATTCATGTTGATTCCCAAAGCCCGAAGTTCGGTTCCGGAAATTTTGCCCAGTTCAAAGGCATTGTTTGGACTTCCGGCCGCCGCGACCGTCATGTTTCCGGGCAGGAAAGTGGCTTCGTTCATGATCCGGGTGACCATTCCGCCTTCCTGATCGATGGCGATGAAGGGGATGATGTCAAACTCCGAGAGCATTTCGTGATAAATGGTCTGGTTCAAATTATGGAGTTGTTCCAGACCGCCGATGTTTCGGGAAAACAAAACGACGTTTCCCAGTTTATATTCTTTGATTAGGTTCTTGATGTTATCGTCGAAACTCTGATTGGGAAAACCGGCGAATACCAATTGGCCGATCTTCTCTTTCAAAGTCATTTGTTCGATAGTTTTCATAAAATCTCCCGAAGCGGTTTAATATAACAGATACTGGGCCCGCTTTTCCTTGAATTTTTTGGTGTCGTTTTCCAATAAGGCATATTGTTCTTCCAAAGTCAATTTTTGTTTGTTGATGAAATCCCCGCCGGTGTTCAGTTCCAACAAGCAAGGGTGGTTCTCCCGGTATGGCGGCAGAATCTGGAAATCATTCGGATAAAGGTTCCGGATCACTTCCAACATCGTCCAGCCGGTTTTGACCGGTTTGAAAGTCCGGCGGTTCATGATCTGAACTTCCACCCCGCCGCAAAGTTTTCCCGCGTGTTTCGAGAAAGTCGGCGTGAAGTAAGTCGGACGGAAGCGGACGCCCGCCATTTGGCAGGCATTCAAAGCCCGGGCGCATTCCTCCGGTTTGAGGTATGGAGCTCCGATCAATGAAAATGGCAAAGTGGTTCCCCGGCCTTCGGAAACATTGGTTCCTTCAAAAATGACAGTTCCGTTGTATAAAACGGCGGAATCGACGGTCGGAAGATTCGGCGACGGGATGATCCATTTGAGACCGGTCTCTTCGAAATACATCTTCCGGTGCCAACCCTTCATCAAAATCAGTTTTAATTGGCAATTAATGCTGTCTTCAACATTGAACATGTTGGCTAGTTCGGCCAAGGTCATTCCGTACCGTTGAGGGATCGGATAATAACCGATGAAAGAACGAAAGTTGAGGTCCAGGATGTTGCCTTCCACATCAAACCCGTTGATGGGATTGGGCCGGTCGAAAACCACGAATTCCTTACCGTAATCGCGGCAAGCCATCATCGCATAAGCCATGGTATAAATATAGGTATAGAAGCGCGAGCCGACTTCCTGGATGTCGATGCACAAAACATCGATGCTGTCCATCATGGCTTGGCTGGGGCGTTTATCCTCGTTGTAGAGACTGTGAACGATGACTCCGGTTTCTTCGTCAACATACGAAGAAAACCGTTCGCCGGCTTGGAAATTCCCCCGCACGCCGTGTTCGGGAGCGAAAAGCGCCACCAAGTTGACTTTCTCCTTCAGAATGTCGATCGTGGAAAGAAAATGGCTGCTCATCCCAGTTGGATTGGTGATCAAACCGACGCGCTTGCCTTTAAAATAATCCAAATGCCGGTCAATCAGATCAATTCCCAGTTTCATTTTTTTCTCCTTTCGATTCAATCTCGCTCTTTAAATTCTCGAGATTATGTGACAGATGCCAATACTGCTGAGCCGAGATCAGATAGATCCCAAACAGCGGCAGGCTGATTCCGTAAAGCATGTATATCGGCAAGACTCTTGACTGAAATATTCCGACCAAAGCAATCGGACCGATGATCAAAAAAGCATAAGTCAGGGTTTTGAAAAAATACCGGAAGGCCATGTAAAGCGAAAACTTGATCAGGTCCTTGGTCTTCATCCGGAAATTGGCGACGATCATGGGCAGCTGCAAAACCGCCAGGAAAATCGCCAGGATCAAAAAGAACAGGACCACAAACCCAATCACCGAAGCAATGAAGATGACCATGGTTGCGGTTCCGGAGTCGGGGCCGACCGTTTCGTACTCCGCGAGGATATCCCAGTAAAAGATGGCTCCCACTCCGCCCGCTCCGATGATGGCGGTGATGATCAGATCCAGTTTATAAACATCTTGGAAAGATTTCCAAAGACTGATGAAGAACATGACGAAGACATTGCCGGTTTTGTCTTCCCGGTAATCTTTGATGACCGAGAAGGCCGCAATGAAGCCGGGAAGGAAGCCGAATCCCCACAAAACGATCGTCAGCAGCATCAGCCACCCCGAATCCTGGTGAAAATACCAAAATAGGAAAGGCAGACCGGCCACCAGCGAAGGAACGGCGATGGAAAGCAAATTTAGGAACAACAGCCGGTACCCCCACTCAAAGATCTGGTACCACTTGCTGTTTACCATTTTCTCGATATCCATGAAAATCACCTTTTTGAATATTATACCACTGCGAAGCGTTTTTTTCAATGATATTGGCAAAGCAATTTTTCCGGTAAGGGAAATTATTTCAAAAAACGCTGGAACGCCCGGCGCAAAGAAAAAAGCGAAGTCCGTGCGGATTTCGCTTTTGAAATTATTTAACTGTAGAGTTCCAGAAGGGCTGCTAAGTACAAAGTAGTTTGCTCATCCATGATCTGATTGTAATCAGCCCCGGTGGTTACCACGTTGTCGATAGCCGGGCCGATGTTGACGGAAACGGGCAGCATTCCCCACAATGGGTCAAAAATGACCTTGTCCCGTTTGAAGAATACCAATGCGGTCACGGATTCCTGATCGTCGACCTTGTTCTCGGCCGCCGTCGCCATGATTCCCTCTTCGCTGTAAGCCGGGTCGGCTTTGACGTACTTGGTGGTGTTAAGCATCATTTCCGTGAAAGCCCGATAAATGTCTTTGGCCGTGACGCCGACCGGGTAGACTCTTCCGGCCGCTTGCATGTAACAAGCGCCGC
>CAYQUB010000057.1:0-7763 GCA_964420625.1 uncultured Bacteroidales bacterium
CATGATTAATTTTTCTATTATTTTACTTGATTGTTTATGTTTATTATAATATACATTCAAAAGCTTTAATTTCCTTCCCAAAAAGGCCTCCTTGATTTCATTCACGGCTTGTGATAACATTAGTAACATAGAAAAATAAATGAATTGGAGACTCATATGAAAAAAAATTTGATTATTGTCTTGACAGTGGCTTTGCTTTCTTTGGTTTTAAGTTTGTTCATTTTACGAACCCCGACCCCGGTGATGAGCGTGGTTGAAGAAAAATTCAGTGCCGTCAACGCCGCTTCTTACATTGAAGTCATTTCTCGCGAGCCGCATTCGGTTTTTGCTTTGGAAGCCCGCGAGGAAGTTCGCCTTTATCTTAAATCCAAACTTGAAGAATTCGTGGGAGCAGCCAATGTTTCGGAATACAACTATTCCGCCGCTGAAACCGGCGAAGACATCGATTATGACGTCAAGAATCTCTGGGCAACCATTCCCGGGACTTCGCCGACCGGCATCCTTTTAGTCGCCCACTATGATTGCAGAGGACCAGTCGGATCATCCGGAACTTTGGGAAGATCATACGGAGCGGCCGATGACGGATATGGATTATCCGTTCTTTTGGAAATCGCCCGCTTGTATGGAAACACCAATCCTCAAAACTCCATTTACCTGCTTATGACCGACGCTGAGGAAAACGGTTTGATCGGCGCGAAAATGGCCGTGACTGAAACCGAGCTGATGGACAAGGTCGGCTTTGTCATCAATATTGAAGCCCGGGGGGTCAAAGGACAGGTCTATATGTTTGAAACCAGCAGCAACAACGCGAAAGTGATGGATTTTTACAAATTCTCCAAGAACCCCTTCTCATACAGCATCGCCACGGCGGTTTATTCGATCATGCCTAATGCGACTGATTTCCAGGAATTTTTGGGGATTGGAAAAGCCGGAATCAATTTCTCCACTTTGGACAGCGTAGCCACTTACCATACCCCCGAAGATAGTTATGTCAACATTGATTTGAGCACCATTCAGAGCTACGGAGCGCAAATCGTTCCTCTGGTTGAAGAATTTTCTTCAAACAGCCAATATTCCGATGTTGATTATTTTCAAGCTGAAAGCAGCCAAGTATTCTTTATGATCCTGCCCGGGGTCATGATCCAATATTCGGAAACCGCGGGATTGATCATGAGCTTTGTGATTTTGGCCTTATTGCTTGGCATCGCCGTTTATCTGATCCTTAAGAAGCGCCTTTGTCCGTTAAGTGTTTTGAAATACCTTGGCTTCATCATCGCCGCCATACTTATTTATGCCATTTTGGGACTGCTTTTGAGCCTTCTTCTTGCTTTTGTTGGCGAAACGATTTGGTCGCCGACCTATATGCTCATGGACCATACCGGATTACCGACGGCTTTGTTCCTTTTGTTTGGAGCCGCTTCAATGTTCTTCTTATATCACAAATTGGTAAAGAAAGAAGAATCAAGGATGGCCTTCATCGTTTCGGGGATCTTGGTCAATGCGGCTTTGGCCATCGTGACCGGATTGGTCTTGAGCGGAGCGTCGTTTTTGTTTTTGATCCCGGCTTTGTTTGGAGTGCTGGCCATCTATGCCAACGTTTTTATAAAAAACAAGATCATTCGCCAGGTGGTCATCAGTCACAATTTAGTTTGGAACATTCTGATCATCGTTCCGTTGCTTTATTCCTTGTTCTTGGCTTTGACCGCCGGCGGGCTGTTAGCGTTTATGATCATTTTGGCCATCGATTTTAGCGTCGCCATGCCGCTGACCTTCGAACAAATTAATCTTCCTCTTTAAAATTTTTTGTGATATAATGACGGCGTTGATACTCGATATCAATATGATCCAGGAGGATAAAAATGAAGTGCTGTTCCTTAAATTTCAAAGCTTATTTCGCCGAAATGATCGGAACATTTGTTTTGGTCTTGTTCGGTTGCGGAGCGGCGGTCATCACCAACGATTATTTGGCGATTGCCGTGGCTTTCGGTCTGACCATTGTTGCCATGGCTTACTCCATCGGTAACATTTCCGGTTGTCATGTCAACCCGGCCGTTTCGCTGGCGATGCTGATCAGCAAGAAGATGTCCGGAAAAGATTTTTTGTTTTATGTCCTTTTCCAAGTCATCGGCGCCTTTTTGGGGAGCTTGGTGCTTTGGCTGATTCTGAAAGACAATGTTAATTTGGGCGGAAACGCCGTCAATACCGCCGTCATCGGCTATGACGGAACGCCCGCTTTGTTCATCGGCTTGCTGGTTGAAGTAATTTTGACTTTTGTTTTCGTCATGGCCGTTTTGGGAGTCACCAGCAAAACCGAAAATACCGCCGTCGTTGGATTGGTGATCGGGCTCACCTTGACGTTGGTCCACATTTTAGGTATCAATCTGACCGGAACGTCCGTTAACCCGGCTCGGTCTTTGGCTCCCGCGATCCTTCAGGGCGGAGCCGCCATGGAGCAGATTTGGATCTTTATCATCGGTCCTTTCCTTGGTTCGGCTTTAGCCGCCGGAACTTTTTCGCTATTGGCCAAAAATTGCATAAAGCCATCATAATAACCAAAATTCGGGTTGGAACCATTCGACCCGAATTTATTTTTTTGCTTCCGAAAAGGGTTGAGAAATCGGCCGAAAGCGAGTATAATATTTATGAAAACGATTTCTAACGACTAAAAGGAGTGATTAATTTGGGAAACTTGATTCTTGTCATTAATCCCGGTTCAACGTCCACAAAGATTGCGATTTTCGATGGCGAAAAACTGCTGTTTGAGCGGAAAATCAGCCATCCGTCGGAAGAAATCCAACGGTTTCCCAACGTGGCCTCCCAATTTGACTTTCGAAAGGAAGTCATTCTGAAGACCTTGGAAGAGTTTCATTTCGATATTTCCACCTTGCAGGCCGTCTGTGGCCGGGGCGGAATGCTCAGACCGATGCAGAGCGGGACCTATCTGGTCAACGAGACCATGCTCTCCGATCTTCGTTTGGCCAAACGCGGGGAACATGCCTCCAATTTGGGAGCCCTCCTGGCTTTCGAAATCGGGAACAATCTTAAAATTCCTTCCTTCATCGTTGATCCGGTGGCGGTGGACGAAATGGAAGAGATCGCCCGGATTTCCGGAATGCCGCTCATTCATCGAAACTGCATTTTCCATGCCCTGAATCACAAAGCCATTGGGCGGCAGGCCGCCAAAGACAAAGGAATTCGTTATGAGGGTTTGAACATGATCGTCGTTCATTTGGGCGGGGGGATCAGCGTAGCCGCTCATCATCATGGTCGGGTCATCGATGTCAACGATGCTTTGGACGGTGATGGCCCAATGTCTCCCGAAAGAAGCGGCGGAGTTCCGATCGGACAGCTTTATGCGATGTGCTTTTCCGGAAAATACACGCTTGAGGACATCAAACGAATGAATTACGGAAATGGCGGGTTGGCGGGTTATCTGGGAACCAACGATGCCCGGGAAGTCGTCAAGAGAATTGAACAAGGAGATGAATACGCGAAACTGATTTTTGACGCCATGATTTATCAGATCGCGAAAGAAATCGGAGCCTGCGCCACCGTCCTTAAAGGCGAAGTGGACTGCATAGTTTTGACCGGCGGACTGGCATACGGAAAGTATCTGGTCAGCCACCTAATCGAAAGAGTAAGTTTCATCAGTGAAGTGCTCGTTTATCCGGGGGAAAACGAAATGCTCTCACTGGCTCAAGGAGCGCTAAGGGTGCTTCTTGGGCAAGAAAGTCCAAAAGTGTACTAAAGAAATTGGAGGATTGTAATGAAAGTCTTTGACTACATGGAAAAGTATGGACACGAACAAATTATCTATTTTTATGACAAAGCAACGGGATTAAAAGGAATTACCGCCATTCATGACACCGTTTTGGGACCGGCCATCGGTGGGACCAGATTATTCAATTACGCTAACGAGGACGACGCTTTATTCGATGTCGTCAGATTATCCAGAGGAATGACTTACAAATGTTCGGCGGCAGGCTGCAATTGCGGCGGCGGAAAATCCGTATTGTTGGGAGATCCGGCGACGGTCAAAAACGAAGCTTATCTGCGCGCTTACGGGCGTTATGTCCAGTCTTTGGGCGGACGCTTCTTCACCGGAGAAGATATGAACATCAGCGAATTTGATGTTGATTACATCATGAAAGAAACCAATTATGTCAACGGGCGGGCGGACATGTCCGGAAATCCGTCTCCGGTTACTTCTTACGGAGTTTATTGGGGAATCAAAGCCGCCGCCAAAGAAAAATGGGGAGATGACAGCCTGAAAGGGAAAGTCATCGCCGTTCAGGGTTTGGGAGCCGTCGGTTACACCCTTTGCGAATATCTCCATAAAGAAGGCGCAAAGCTGATCGTTACCGACATCAAACCGGAAAAAGTCGACCGGGCCGTCAAAGAACTTGGGGCCACCCCGGTTAAATGCGAAGAAATCTATTCCGTTAAATGCGACATCTTTTCACCGAACTCGGTTGGAGCCATTCTAAACGACGATACCATTCCTCAGCTCAAGTGCGAGGTGGTGGCCGGCGCGGCCAATAATGTTTTGTTGGATGAAAAGAAACATGGCGACATGTTAATGGATCAAGATATATTGTACGCTCCGGACTATGTCATCAACGCCGGGGGCGTCGTCAATGTTTACCAAGAATTCTATCCGCCTTATAACCGCGAAAGAACTTTGGGGATCATCAAGCAAATTTATGATCGTTTGTTGGTCATTTTTGCTTATTCGAAAAAGAACCACATCAATACCCAACTGGCTGCCAATAAATTCGCGGAAGACCGCATCAATCTCATCGGAAAAATGCGTGCCAACTTCATTCCGGGCGAAAAACATCACTAAGACTTGGGAACACTCCATTTTTTTGGAGTGTTTTTATTTTCAAATTCATGATATGATTTCGGGTAGAGGAAAATATGCATATGAAAACTGAAAAAGAAATGTATGAACTAATTTTGGGGTTCGCGAACATCAATCCGCTGATCAGAGCAGTCGGGTTAAACGGTTCCCAGGCGTACGGCGAGGGAAGAACGGACATTTTTTCCGATTTTGACATCGTTTATCTAGTCACCGACTTGGATCCGTTTGTCCGGGATGATTCCTGGCTGAAAAGTTTTGGGGAGATCATGATCCTTCAAAAACCTGATGACATGGGACCGAAACCCCTGCGAAATCGGAGCCGCTATGCTTATCTGGCCCAATATAAAGACGGGAATCGGATTGATTTCACCGTGGTCCAAAAAACTACCGCTTCGAATCAAAAACCCATCGGGGTCGTTCTGCTTGATAAGGACCAGTTATTTTTAACAGGCCCCCGGACCGATGAAGGCTTATACTTGATCAAAAAACCGAGCGAAAAGGCCTTCCGGGACTGTTGCAACGAATTTTGGTGGGTCTCGGTGTATGCGGCCAAAGGTCGGTGGCGAAAAGAAATTCTTTATGCCATTGACCACCTGGAAAGTCATCTTCGGCGGGAATTATTGAAAATGTTGGAATTGCAGGGCGGATTTCGCAACCGTTTCCAAGTTTCGGCGGGAAAATCCCAAAAATATCTGCTTCTGTACCTGACTGAACAACAGGGAGCCGACCTGATGACGACTTATGATCTGTCCGGTCATGATCAATGTTGGAAAGTTCTGTTTCAGATGATGCGGCTCTTCGGCGAAACCGCTCGCAATCTGGCCTTGAGATTGGGTTATGCTGACGTTTTGGAAGAGGAAGAGAATGTAATTCGTCATGTAAAACACATTTTTGAACTTCCCGATGATTCCGCGGCGATCTATTGAATCAGCGTCCGAGGCTTTCGAAAGAAGCGCCAAGAAACAAACAAAAAAAGTATTAATAAACACTAATACCTTTTTTAGTGTCTACTAATACTTTATCATTTAACAAGCTTGGCTTTTTACTTTATTAATTCGGTTTTCCGTTGAAAAAAATGAATGGCTGTGATATAATACTCAAAGGAAATTAAGATATTTCGTGGGAAGAAAATTTTTTCTTTACAGAACATTGACCACGGAGGAGTACCCAAGCGGCTGAAGGGACTCGTCTCGAAAGCGAGCAGACCGGGGAACCGATGCAAGGGTTCAAATCCCTTCTCCTCCGCCATTTTTCCAAATTACAATTCCCGTTCGGGTTGCGAACGGGTTTTTATTTTCCATAAGCCGGGCTGGAGACCGGAAATTTTCCTTTTGCTTTTTTTCACCAAAAAAACGAATCTTGAATAAAAATCTCATAAAACCATTTTCTTATTTTACAAAATCAGGTATAATAGAGGCAGAAAATGAGGTTTTATTCACTTGGCCAGGTAAACCCATCTTTTCGGTCCGGTTTGTAAAAAACAAATTACCAAGGAGCATTACCAATGGATTTGGAGTTTAACATAGTAATAAACGTATTTTCGATTATTCTTTTGTTTATTATTTACCTTCATTCTATTCAGACGGCCGAGAGAAAATCTTTGCAGTTCCGGCTGTATTTTTACATGCTTTTCTTTACGGCTTTGATGCTGGTCATTGACATTTTCAGCCGGTGCGACGGCTTGAATCATGATTATTATCCCCTATTTAACCAAGTCGGGAATTTTTTGATTTTCGCCGGAAGCCCCATCATTTCTTTCGGATGGCTCTTATACGCCTGCTTGCAAGTCTTTAAAGACGAGCAAAAGGTCAAGAAATTTTATCTGCCTTTGTTTCTGATGTTTTTAGCCCATCTAGCCATGGTCATAGCTACGCAATACACCGGGTGGTTCTATTCCATTGATGCCGCCAATGTCTATCACCGCGGGCCGCTTTACTTCCTATCGGTGGGAGTAACGCTGGTTACCGTCATCGCCGTTTTCATCTTGATTACTTTAAACCGGAAGTTAATCGCAAAGAAATACTTCTTTTCATTGGTGTTTTTCCCGTTTCCCCCCGTTTTTTGCGTCATTTTTCAAATCATCTTCGAAGGATATTCCTTAATCTTAAACGGAGTGGTTCTGTCTTTGTTTATTGTTTTTTTGGACATTCAAAACCGGAGCATGAAGACCGATTATTTGACCGGGGTTTATAACCGACAAGCTTTGGACAACTATTTGAAAGTCAAGATCGGCAGTTCCGGAAGCAATGGCGGATTTTCGGCCATTTGGCTGGATTTGGACCAATTCAAGATCATCAATGACACTTTCGGCCATGACATCGGAGATTGCGCTTTGGTTAAGTTCGCGGCTTTGTTGAAAGACTGCATCAACGCCTCCGATTTTATCTCGCGCTACGGAGGGGATGAATTTTGCATCGTGTTGAACACCCAAGACCCCGTGGCCTTGGAAGCGACCGTGGGCTGCATCAACGCCGCGGTCAAAGAATTCAATGAATCGAATTCGGCTGAATACAAGATCGAGTTTAGCATGGGTTATGACCTTTACGACCGCAATTTGTTCCCAAGCCCCGAAAAATTTTTAAAACACTTGGATGATCTGATGTATGCCCAGAAACGGGAAATGAAAAAGATTGGCAACGAGGAGAAGAACTAAGGGATTAAACAATGACAAATAACCAATTGTTTTCACAAGATATCATGATATAATTAAAAAGATGGAAGACCGTTTTTCGGGGTTTCCATCTTTATTGTTTTTAGGAGGGTAAGGCGAAAAAACGAAAAATAAAGCTAACCTTTTTCAGGCCGAATGCGTTCTTTCCATTTTTATCCTGTTTTTTAGCAGCTTCGGTTTGGTCCTGCTTTTGTTGGGGCGGAGAATTTTTTGGATCGTCAGGCATGG
>CAYQUB010000058.1:0-7760 GCA_964420625.1 uncultured Bacteroidales bacterium
GTGTTGGGTGTGTTTGGGTGGGTTTTTAACATGCAAAGTATTAAGGATGGTCCGGATGGATTCATTCCGCGAGCTGGAAGCTTCGAACAGTTTATTTCGGTACATCTTCGCTTCCGCCCGTTTGATCACATCGTCGGTATGGCTGCCATTTTCTCTCTCTTCGATCCCGAACGATACGGAAACCAACATGCCGTTGATCTGCTCTTTATCAAGCAGCGCTTTGCAATTATCGACGATCTCATGGGCTTCTTTTTCGGAAATGCCTTCCAAAAAAGCCATGAATTCATCGCCGCCGGTCCGCATCAGGCGGAAAGGTTCCGGGAGGTTTTGTTGAACGATTTGGGAAACTTTGACCAGCATCCGGTCGCCGGCGTGATGCCCAAAAGCATCATTCATGATTTTCAGACCATTGATGTCCAACAAAACCATGGTTCCGGACAAGTTCGGATCATTGTCAAGTTTGACCATTTCATCTTCAAAGTATCTTCGGTTGGGAAGTCCCGTCAGCGCATCGTGGTAGGAAAGGTAGCGGATGACGTCTTCGTTCTTTTTTCGGGCCGTAACATCATGCGAGAATACCGTCACCCCGATTACCGATCTGTCATTGGCATAAAAGGTTGTATACATGGATTCGTAGAATTTCCCGGGGGCGGCTTCGACCTCGGAAATGACCGTGTGGTCCCTTCCGAGAAAAGCTTCATCGATTTCTCTTTTCAGTTGGTTTCGGAAAACTTCGTTTTCCACGCAAGTCAGAAAATTCATCCCCTCTCTGACCTCGACCCCATAATATTTAAACATCTGGGTTTGGTGGAACCGGTTGAAAGTCAGGTATTGGTAATTCTCATCCACCGCGTAAATTTCCATATCCTTGGGACTGTCAATGGAAGATTGAAGCAAGATCTTTTGTTGCTTAATGGTATTCTCGGCATCCAAACGATTGTTTTGATGCTGGATCGCCAAAGCCAGAATGGCGGTGGCAATCGGGAAGAACAGTAAGAAAGGAATCCAAATTCTGGAAATGACTTCGAAGGCTTTCGGCCAAGGGATGGTCAGTTGGCACAGGACCACCACCACGTGAACCAAGAGCCCGAACAAATAATATTCCATGAGTTTGCCCATTTTCGGAAAATGTTTGGCAATCTTCAATTTCCGCCAAAAAATCCCGATCAAAGCCGGTATGATAACGGACAGCGTTCCGGCGATGACGCCTTCGCCGCCAACATATAAACGATATGCCACGGCGATCAGGGAAGCGATGATTGTAGTCTGCACGCTGAAAAAAGCCCCGGTTATGCTGATGAGAACACTTCGCGTATCAAAAATCAACCCTTCGGACAATTCAAAAGGGTTCATCATAATGAATACGCAAAAACCACCAATCAAAAGGCCAAGAACAAATTGTTTGACCCGACCGGTGGGTTTGGGCTTGACGTCCGTCAATTCATACATAAAAGCTAGGGCAAACAGCAAAATGATGTTGTTGATTAAATCTAGAAAAATTTTTGGCATAACCTCGCCTCTTTCGGAAATTTAATATAAAACCGAATCCCCGCCCTTTTTTACAATTATATCATTTTTGAGCATTAAAATCATCTGTTTTGTGGATTTCCCAAAAAACGTTCGCAATTCCGGAAAAAAACACCCGAAAACAAAAACCGAAACTGCAAACCCCGGTGAAAGAAAGTTGTAGAACCGCCTTTTTCTATTCGGACCTTGGGTCATTTTTGGCCATGTTCACGGTTTTTTGACATTGATTAAAAATTCATCCGTTTTCAGGGGTTCATCCCCCTTTCAAATCTTGGGTCCTCTGTCGTGATTTAACACAGATGTTGGATGAATACAATTACTTCTCCGGAGGGGAAGCTGATCAGCCAAGAAAAAAACGCGGTTGGGCCCGCGCTTTGATAAAAATTTCCGTAATTATGATTTTCTTCATGAAAATCCGTACGGTTGCATGGCATAAAGAATTCCGGCCATCATTCCGTAAATGGTGATGCCCGCTCCGGCCATCACGCCGATGATCCCCGCAACATTCCGGCTTTCGAATTACTTTAATAGTTTCTCTGACCATTCTTTGAATACACGATCGCCAATATTCCCAACACGATGCCGATCAAATGAACAGCCGGAATTTCCAAAAAAATAATCGCCGCAAACACCATCGAAATAATTCCCGAGGCCGTCGTCATTACCCAATACTTCGGCCGGATATTGGCCATCTCATCCGCTGCTTTGGACCCCCGGTTTTCAGAAATCCCATGCCCCGGTCCCTCAGGGTTGACATTTTTACCGCAATCCGGACAAAATTTGGCCATCTCATCCGAAGCTTTTCCCCATTTTTTCCAAACCATCTTCTTCCCTTCTTCAAATGTTCCCGTCGTCAGGAGGTCGTGAGGTTGCCCCGATCCGACCGTTCACAGAACCAACCGGATCGGTTATTCGGATCGGCCTGCCATTTGGCTTTTCCCCCGTAATTTTTCCGTCTTCTTCGGGGGATTTTACGGTTTAATTATAACATTTTGAGACTTTTGTTTCAGCCTAAAACCTTGTTTTTTATTCAAAAATTGATGTTCATTTCCAGATAAGTGTTGCTAATCCCTTTTCTGGAAAAGAGAAAAATGAATAAAAAAACAAATCTACAGAGACGTAGAGGAGAATCGGCAAAACCTTTACAAAGGTACTAAAAATATTTCTATTTAAAAGAGATTGGACAATACAAGGCCAATCATTATCAAGACAAAGGTAAAAATAAATAAATAACATCCCAAACCAAAGAAAAAAGATATTTAATGGATGAAATCAAACTTTATAACACAAGTAGTGAATACCTTGATGGAATCCATAAATAGCGATTAGCAACACTTATCTTGAAAAGAACCAAAATTTAAAAGCCTTCCGATCTGGAAGGACAGAGCGTTGACAAAGACAACGCTCTGACGCGCTTTTTGATTGCGTTAACGGTAAATGACTTTATTTATGTCTGACCACTTCAAAGCGCTCCATCGAATAATGTTCGTGAGCGGAAATTCCGGCTTTTTGCAAAGCAATTTTAACTTGCTGTTCCGGGGTATCGATTCCTTCCAGGTTCGGAAGCAATAAACCCCGGCGCCCTCTTAAACTGACTATGACCCCGTAACGCTTGGCATCCAGTTCTTTCGTTGATGCAATTGGTTCCGGGTCTCCCAAAACATCGACGCTGTAGACCAAACGCGGAAGTTCCTGTTTTAAAACCGGGGAAAAGCGATAATCTTCCGTCCCGGAACTGACCGCGTTTTGAATTATTTCATCAGCGATGCAGGCGGTGGTTGGCGCAATCGTTCCGATGCATCCCCTAAGCCTTCCTTCCATCTTCAGGGAAACAAAAACGCCGGCTCTTTTTTCGGTAAGTTCCGCCGAAAGACCGGACGGCCGGACGATCCGTTCATTATTTTTCACATAATGCTCCAGCGATTGCCTTGCCAACCGCACAAACGGGTCCTCCGCGACTTTTAAACTTTCGATCTTTTCCTTTTCTTTCTTTTCGTATTGATCTTCAAAATGCCGGGTCTCGTCATCGCCCATCGTTTCGAAAGCCGCGACTGCGTAACCCACTCCAAACGGTCCTTCATAAGATAAAAGTTCGGATTTGACGGCTTTCCCGTCCAGGGCTCCGGCCATGATGGTAAATGACCTTAAGCCGCATTCGGCCGCCGATTCGCAGAAACTTTCCTCAAAGGTCATGAACTTCAGAAAATCCCCATCGGCCATGGCTTCCGTAACTTCCCGGTCGAAAACCGGTCCCTCTTTGGATAATCCATAAGGACCGTCTTTTTTTAATTTGTGTGAAAGATCGCCGCTGGCCACGATGACAACTTTTTTGTCAGTTTGGGCAATGGCTTGGGCGATGCATTTCCCAAACCGGTAATGGATCAGCGGCGAAAATCCGGACAAAGAGATCCGAACCAACTTAAAATCATCATATTCTTGACGGATGAAATAAAGCGGAACCATGGTTCCGTGATCAAGGTTTCGGTTTCTTTCCCCTCGGGTTCCTGCGGAAATGCCGGCGTTTTGGGCCAAAGCGGAGATCGATCGAACCAATTCTTCATCATAGTCCAAAGTCATTTGCACTTGAGGAACCCCAAAATCGCGAAACGAGCCTTCGGCTTGCGAACCCGGCGAAAGGTGAAAATAATCCGCATAGAGAATGGAATGCGGGGTCGTGATGATGATGGTGTCCGGTTTCAATAAACCGATCCTTCGGGCGACTTCAGTGTAAGCGTCAATGGTTTTTTGGATCCGTAATTCCTGGCCTTTCCCGATTTCTCGGACGATCAAAGGCGGGTGCGGAACAATGAATGTACCAAGAAGCGGCATTTGTTTTCATCTCCTTCTAATGAACATTGCCGATATGAATGTATTTCATTCCGGCTTTTTGACCAATCGTTTTTCCCAACTCCAAAGTTGCCAGCGGAGTGATCGGCGTATCCGGCATTTTCCAAGCCGGAAAGAACCGGCTGATATGCCAAGGAACATCCGGTCCCAATTTCAAAACGAGGGTTTGGGCTATTTCTTCGAGCTGTTCGGGCTTATCGTTGACGCCGGGGACGATCAAAGTGGTGATCTCCAAGTGAACTCCGGCTTCGTGAAGAGTTTTTAAATTATCAAGAATCGGTTCCGCCTTGGCGCCGCAGTATTTTTCATACACTCCGTCCCGCGGTCCTTTGTAATCAACGTTGGCCGCATCTAGGAAAGGAATGATCAATTGCAGCGTCTCGGGACTCATGTATCCGTTGGTGACCCAAACGTTCTTGAGTCCTTTTTCGCGAGCCAATTTCATTGTTTCCAGAGCATACTCCAAAAAGACCGTCGGTTCGGAATACGTGTAAGCGATGGATGGGCAACGGTATTTTAAGGCCCGGTCAACATGTTCCTTTGGGGATACCTCTGTTCCAACGACTGGACGGTTTGGCTTTGGGCTTTGGGAAATCTGCCAATTTTGACACCAGGAGCAGCGAAGATTGCAGCCTGCCGCGGCGAAAGAATAGATCCGCGTTCCGGGAAGAAAATGATACAAAGGTTTCTTTTCGATCGGATCAATGGCGGCGGAGACGGTAAGTCCATAATTCAAGGCATACAAAAGACCTTGTTGGTTTTCTCTGACGCCGCATATCCCCCGGTTGCCATCGCTGATGATGCAACGATGATTACAGACTGCGCATTGTACTTTACGCCCTTCCAGTTTCTGGTAAAGCCGGGCTTCTTTCACAAGTAATTCCTCCTTTCGGGTTTCATGACTCTGTTAATATTTTATCACATTCTTCTCAAAAGACAAATCTAAACGTTTTCCTCTTATCGATACCATCTTGACACTTGTCTGAAAAAGAGTAACATAGATTTATTACCTTTTCTAAAATTTAAAATTTCAATGATGGAGAAATATATGAATTTTGTGCTGATTTCACCACAATTCCCCAAGACCTATTGGAAATTCGCCGAAGCCCTTAAACTTAACGGCTTCACGGTCCTGGGGATCGGCGATTCCCCTTATAGCCAATTAAGCGACGAAGTTAAAAACAATCTTAAGGAATATTATTTTTGTCCGGGCATGACGGACTACCGCGAACTTTTTCGAGCCATGGCCTTTTTCTCATACAAATACGGAAAAATCGACTGGGTCGAATCCAATAATGAATTTTGGCTGCAAATGGATGCTTCGCTAAGAACCGATTTCAACATCACGACCGGGATCCAAGCGCCCGATATCCGCAAGTACAAATCCAAATCGGAAATGAAAAAGTATTATCAGTTGGCCAAAGTGCCTACCGCCCGCTTCCAATTGACCGAAGATTTCCCCAAAGCCAAAGAATTCGTTGCAACGGTGGGATATCCGATCTTTATCAAACCGGACATCGGCGTCGGAGCAACGTCCTCGTTTAAAATCGAAAATGAAATCCAATTGGAAAGTTTCTTTAAAACCAAAAACGATGCCCAATATCTCATTGAAGAATTCATCGATGGGACCATTGTTTCCTTTGACGGGATCGCGGATTCTTCCTCCAACGTGGTCTTTTGTTCGACCCATGAGTTTCCGGTTCCCAATTACGATGTGGTCAAAAATCTCGACGATGATTTTTATTTTACCATTCCCGTTGTTCCCCCGGATCTGGAAGCCGTTGGCCGGGCAACAGTCAAAGCTTTCCAAGTCCAAAAGCGCTTCTTTCATTTGGAATTCTTCCGCCTGAATAAAGATCAAGAACATCTGGGCCCGAAAGGAACGATTTGCGCTCTGGAGGTCAACATGCGCCCCGCCGGAGGTTACACTCCCGAAATGATCAACGCCTCGCTTGGGGCTTCCTGTTACAAAATTTGGGCCGACATCATGGCTTTTGATGAAAACCGCCAACCGCTTCCCAACCAGCGGTTCTTTTGCGCGGAAGCCGCCCGGAGAGATAAATTTACCTACCTCCGCAGCCATGAGGAAATCATCGCCAAGTACCAAGATGCTCTGGTCATGGCTGACCGTTATCCGCCCATCATCAACGTAGGGATGGGTGATCAGTTCTACATCGTTAAACTGGCAGACCGTTCGGAAGTGGATCAGTTCCGAGATTTTGTTCTCGCAAAAAAATAATCGGGTTGGCCATAATTTCCCAACAAAAAAACGCGATATTTTTCGCGTTTTTTCTTTATGCAAATAAATTCAAGAAAGCCGAAATCGTCCCATTTTCCCAAAGCACCATGATTCCGATGCCGATGAAGACAATGGGAGCAATGAGCTTTTCATATTTTTCGATTTTGGCGCCAATTCCCCGAAACTTCGCCAATCGATGGCTAATCAAACAAAGAAGCCCGATGAAAATAACGAAAGAAGAAAGAGTAACGATGATTTCCGTTACGGAATAGGAAGCGAACAGCGGAATGAAGACGCCCAGGTCGTCTCCGCCCGTGGCCAGCGTCAAAAAGATGACGCCCAAAACCAAACCGTTCATTTTTTGAGTACGCCTCAGAATCTCGGTTTTACCGTTATCTTCCGCTTCTTTTTGGAACAATACCTTAAGCCCCAAGGCGATGGGAACAAAACCCAACAGTCCGATGATCCATTGTTCGGGTATGAAACCGACTCCGTAAGCAGCACCAAGGCTTATCGCATACAAAGTGAACATCCCCAGATAATGACCGATGACAAACCCCGCCATTTTGTTTTTCGTTTTCTCCGCTGAGAAAAAAATCAGCATGATAATGAAGTAATCGACTGCGGTGGCGATGTAAGCCGCCAGAGCCGTTAATATCGTTTTTACAATCATAATTCAACTCTTTCATCACAAATTTAGTTTTGGTTTGTTACTGGCTTTCTTCAGTTTTAGGTCCGGTAAACTTTTCAAATTTGTAAGCCGTTTTGTTGGCGATCCTGACGAGAATCAACATCGTTGGGACCTCCGTCAATACTCCGACCACGGTGGCCAGCACGGCCGGCGATTCCATTCCGAATAAAGCGATGGCAACGGCGACCGATAACTCGAAGAAATTGGAAGCTCCGATCAATCCCGCCGGGGCAGCAATGTCATGGCTTAATTTAAATTTATAACTGGCAAAATAAGCGATCCCAAAAATCAGGAAGGTCTGGATGACCAGCGGAACCGCGATCATCAAAATATGAGCCGGGTTCTCGATGATGACTTCGCCTTGGAAAGCAAAAAGCAAAACCAAGGTCAGAAGCAATCCCGTGACGGTGGCCCCATCAAACTTCTTAAGAAACTTATTTTCAAAGAAATCCAAGC
>CAYQUB010000059.1:0-4190 GCA_964420625.1 uncultured Bacteroidales bacterium
TCTTCCGAAACAAATCACGGTTCGTTTGGCCATCGAAATGAGCGAAGCCAGCCATTATTACAAATACCTCGGGACCAACGGATGCCTGATGAACATCAAAGGTTTCGGACAGAGTTCCCCCGCCGGAAAATTGATCGAAGCCATGGGTTTTAACGCTGATAACGCTGTTTCCGTTTTCAAAAAATGTTATGAAAACGGTCAAAAATAAAATAATCAAATAATTTTTAAAAGCTCGGAAAGGACTTCTTCCCGAGCTTTTTTTCATTTGATAAAATTTTTGATGAAACGATTTTTAAAAGATGATATAATGGACCTAGAATAAAAAGTTGAGGGTAAAGAAAATGGATTTTTTGAAAGAAGCCAAAAAAAACGAAAAGAAATTTATCCGTCATGCCTGCGAGCTGTTGCAAATCGACAGCGTTCTCGTCGACACTCCGGAATCTTCCGATGCTCCGTTCGGCCCGGGAATCCGCCAGAGTTTGGATTACATCTTGAAACTGGCCCGAAAATTCGGATTCAAGACCCGAGATATCGGCCATGTAGCCGGGGAAATCGAATACGGCGAAGGCGACGAAATCATCGGCGTGCTTTGTCACGTTGACGTGGTTCCGGCTGCGGGGGAATGGAAATATCCGCCTTTTGGAGCCACCGTCGAAAACGGACGGATTTACGGCCGCGGATCCAGCGATGACAAAGGACCGGCCCTGGCCGCCCTCTATGCTCTCAAGATTCTGAAAGACCTGAATTTTGAACCCAACAAACGCATCCGGCTGATCATCGGGACCGACGAGGAAACAAGCTGGCGCGGGATCAAGAAGTATTTTGAAAAATGTGAAATGCCAACGGTGGGATTTTCGCCGGATGCGGGTTTTCCGCTGATCTACGGAGAAAAAGGGATCATGTCCATCGACTTGACTTCCGACCGGATCAATGATCTATTCGTTAAGTCGGGAGTCCGATACAATGTTGTTCCGGACACCGCGGAAGCCAAAATGGAAACGGATGCCAAAGCGGATTTTTCGGCTTTTCTGGCGGAGACCGGACTTAAGGGCGAATACCGAGATTCCATCAAACTGGTTGGGAAAAACGCGCATGCGATGGAACCGGACCATGGCATCAACGCCGCGGTCAAACTTTGCTCGTTTCTAAGCAAGTACACAAAAAACAATTTGGTTCAGTTCGTGGCGCAAAAACTTACCGATTCGCGCTTCCGGGAATTGGGACTGGCGTTTACGGATCCGGAAATGGGCGATCTGACCGTCAATGTGGCGTTCGTGGAAATCCGAAATTTCGAAGGCCGGATCGGCCTGAACCTGCGTTATCCGATCAATTGGGACAAAGAAGGATTTTTGAGAAAACTTATTCTCAAATCCCAAGAATTCGGACTGACCGTCAAAGTCGTTTCCGATCAGGTTCCGCACTATGTTGACAAAAACGATCCGCTGATCCAAACGCTGCACGGAGCTTATGTGAAAGTGACCGGCGATGACAAAACGGAAATGCAGACCATCGGCGGGGGAACTTACGGAAGAGCCCTGAAAAAAGGGGTGGCTTTCGGACCGCTGTTTCCGGGACGCGAAGAAGTCGCCCATCAGGCCGACGAATACGTCGTCATCGACGATCTGATCGCGGCCATGGCCATTTATGCGACCGCCCTGCATGAATTGAGCAAATAATAATGCGACTGAGAAAAATAAAAAACGCCAATGAAAAACTCGAAGAATATGGCAGTATCGTCGTCTTCGATCACATGGAAAGAGCGGGAAAATGGCATGAAGCCTTCGGAAATCCCAATCCGATCTTTTTGGAGATCGGCATGGGGAAAGGTCAGTTTGTTTCCGAGAATGCCATCCGTCATCCGGAGAACAATTATCTGGGATTCGAGATCGCCGAAAGCATTGTTCTGAAAGCGGCCCGAAAACTGGAAAAACTGCACTTAGGCAATCTTCGGATCATTCACGCCGATGCTCATGACGCCGAACGGATATTTGCGCCCGGAGAGATTTCCAAGATTTTTCTTAATTTCAGCGATCCATGGCCCAAATCACGCCATGCCAAACGTCGTCTGACTTTTGACAATTTTTTGATCGCTTACGAAAACATCCTGAAACGGCCGGGAATCATCGAACTGAAAACTGACGACCGGCATTTGTTTGAATACAGTCTTTTGCGATTCAATGACAGAAAATATCGCTTTTTGGATTTGAATCTGAACCTCCACGAGGTTCCAAACGAAAACATCATCACGACCGAATACGAAGACAAATTCGTGGCGGCCGGAAAACCAATTTATTATGTGAAGGTGGAAATATGAATGTCAGAAACAGAATGAAAACATTTGAAGAGTTGGTCAATTTAAAAGGCGTGGCGGGACACGAGAAATCGGTTCGGAAATACATGCGTGATGAATTGGCCAAATACAGCGACGAGATCATCCAAGACAAACTGGGAAGCATCTTCGGGATCAAAAAAGGCTCGGAAGGGCCGACGATCATGATCGCCGGACACATGGATGAAGTCGGAGCCATGGTCACGGGGATCACCAAACAGGGTTTTTTGAACATCATCCCGATCGGGGGAGTCAACCCGGAAGTCATGGTTTCCCAAAACGTTTTGGTATCCGTCAGCGATGACAAGACCATTCCGGGAGTCGTAGGGGCCATTCCCCCGCACATTACTCAGGGGCAAATGCCAAAACCTTTATCTTTTGAGGACATGCTTTTGGACATCGGTGCCGATTCCAAAGAACATGCCATCGAACTTGGGGTCGAAGTCGGTCAAATGGTTACTTTCGCCAACCATTATTATCTGACCGCCGACGGCCGGAAAATCGTTTCCAAAGCCTGGGATGACCGCTTTGGCTGCGGCATGGCCCTGGAAATCATGAAAGAACTTAAAAACCTTGAACATCCGAATACGGTGATCGCCGGCGGAACCGTTCAGGAAGAAGTCGGATTGCGCGGCGCGACCACGGCCAGCCAAATGATCAAACCGGATCTGTTCATTGCCATCGACGTTTCGCCGGTCGGAGATTTTCTGCCCAGCGACAATCCGCGGGCTTTCGGAAAACTCGGGGAAGGCTTCCTGATCCGTTTTTATGATCCGCGCTGCATCATGAACCCGGCCATCAAAGCTTATTTCGAAAAACTGGCTTCCAAAAAACAAATCAAGTTTCAACAATTCCTGTCGTTGGGAGGAACGGATGCGGCCGCCGCCCAATACGCCGGCGACGGAACGCTTTCCACGACCATCGGACTGCCGGGAAGATACATCCATTCGACCGCGACCATGATCCACATCGACGATGTTGAAGCGGTAAAGAACATGGTCCTCGCCATCATCAAAGATTTTGACAGCCAGCGTCTGGCGGAGCTGAAAAATGCCTAAATGTTATTTGGGCTCGCAGAACCTGGTAAAACTGGCGGCGACGGCGGAAGTCATGGAAGGATATGAGGTCATCGGCCTGAAAGCCGAAAGTCTGGTGTCGGCCCAACCGCTTTCCGATGAAGAAACCATCGACGGCGCGCTCAACCGGGCCAGGAGTCTTCCATCCGACGGTCTTAGGATCGGATTGGAAGCCGGAGTCCAGCTTCAGCGGGGATTGCTGTTTTTGGTCAATTGGGGCGTATTGATCGACGAAAACGAAAAGGTCTATTACGCCGGCGGAACCAGAATTCCGCTTCCGGAAGCGTTGAAAAACGAGATCCTCCAAAATGGCCGGGAACTGGCAGACGTCATTGACGAGTACACCCATTCCGTTGATGTTCGTCAGCAAGCGGGAGCCATCGGCGTTTTTACCAGTTCATTAATCAAACGAAAAGACATTTTTACCCATATCGTGAAATTATTGTACGGACAGTATCTGAGAAAGGAAAAACCATGAAAGGATTGATCGTGCTCGGCAACGGCTTTGAGGACGTGGAAGCCATTTCGGTGATCGACGTACTCCGCCGCAGCAAACTGGAAATCGACACGGTGACCAACAACCAGACTTTGGAAGTGGAAACCGCGTTCGGGATCACTCTCAATGCGCAAAAGTTTTTGAAGGATGTCAATGAAAAAGATTATGATTTTCTGGTCATTCCCGGGGGGCGGGCCGTTCGGACGGTCTGGGGGAACGACCGGAATCTGGCTGAACTGATTACCCAATTCGTTTCTTCCAAAAAATTGGTGGCGGCCATCTGCGCCGG
>CAYQUB010000059.1:4201-7725 GCA_964420625.1 uncultured Bacteroidales bacterium
TTGGTCGGAAAACTCGGTTTTTACAAAGACCTTCCTTTTACCTGTTTTCCGGGCAGCGAAACGTACATTACCGCCGGGAAATATTCCCCGAAGGAAGGGGTCATCACGGCGGGAAATTTCATCACCGCCAAAGCCATGGGATATGCCATCGACTTCGGACTGGCGATCATCGAGTACCTTCAGGGAAAACGGCAGCGGGAACAAATATGCCAAAGTATCCGCGGCGAACTGTAAGAGATCTCTCTTACAGTTTTTTTTCGGATTTTTCCTAAAAGATTAAAATGAAAAACTTTCACTATAAATAAAATATGCTTGTGAAAGAAAGGGGTTTATGATAGAATGAAACTACGAAATTTATGATTTATGGCCCGGAAGGCGGTGAAATCAATGGATGACAATCAAAACGGCGTAAAAATTGAAACGCCAAAAACTAAAAAACCCAAAGCCGTTTTAACCGCTTCAGTTAAAGCTCCAAAACCCGAGACCGTTGAAACCATCGATGTCGCCAAGCTGAACGAGAGCGCCAAAGCGCCCGTTTCCGCTCTTTCGCCGATCGAAGCGCTGAAACAGCAGAAGATAGCCAATCTTCCGGAAGAGCCCGAACCGGATCCAGACGCGGAGATCTTCGGCGAGCCGGAAAAACCAAACCAACGGAAAAAGAAAAAAGACCGGAAAACCGTTGAAGAAAAACCGATCGAACGCTACCTGAACACTTCGATCCTCGAAGGTTTGACCGACGAAATCGTCGAGAAACGCAAAGCCGACGGTTTGGTCAACGTGGCGAAAAAATCGCAGGGGAAATCGATCTTGGGGATCATCCTCTCCAATATTTTTACTTATTTTAACGTTGTTTACCTGATCATCACCATTGTATTCGCGGTCCTCCAAAGTTGGGACAACATGTGGTTTTTGACGACCATCATTCCGAACCTCATCATCGGGATCGTTCAGGAAATCAAAGCCAAACTGACCATTGACAAACTTTCGCTGCTTTCCACTCCGACCACCACGGTCATCCGAAACGGCGAGAAACTGGAAATACCGATCTCCGAAGTCGTTTTGGACGACATCATCTTTTATGTTTCCGGAAAACAGATCTGCGCGGACAGCGTTGTCGTGGACGGATTCATTGAAGTCAACGAATCGCTTTTGACCGGAGAATCCGAATCAGTAGTCAAAAACGTCGGAGCGCCGCTGCTGTCCGGAAGCTTCGTCGTCAGCGGTTATGCGGTCGCCCGCGTTGATAAAGTCGGAAAAGACAACTACGTCGAAAAATTGTCTTCCTCCGCAAAGTTATATCTAAAACCAAAATCGGAATTGCTCCGAACTCTGGGATGGATCATCCGGATCATTTCCTTCATCATCCTGCCTTTGGCGATCTTAACTTATTGGACTTCGTCCAGCGCGGCCGTCAAGGACTTTCTGAATCTTCCCAACTGGCTGGAAACCTTCTTTAAACTGGAAGACGGATTTTTGCTTAACAAAGACGGCGTCATCAAAGCCGGAAGTTCCATTCTGGCCATGATCCCGGCGGGCTTGTTTTTGCTGACCAGCATGGCTTTGGCCGTCGGCGTCATCCGTCTGGGGAAAAGCAAAACGCTGGTTCAGGAATTGTATTGCATCGAAATGCTGGCCCGAGTCAACGTCCTCTGCCTGGATAAAACCGGCACGATCACCGACGGGACCATGCGGGTCTGCGATTGCGTGGAGGTCAAAAACTACACCGATTATACCATCCGCGAAATCGTCGGATCGATGATGAATTCTTTCCAGGAATCCAATCCGACTTCGGAAGCTTTGATCCGTTTCTTCGACAAAAACAAGGTTCTGACCGCCACCGGCATCATCCCGTTCTCTTCGAAAAGAAAATACAGCGCGGTCACCTTCGGGCGTCAGGGAACTTTCCTGCTCGGAGCCCCGGAATTCATTTTGGTAGAAAACTATGACAAAGTCTCGGCCAAAGTCGAGCGATTCGCCACCCAGGGCTGCCGGGTCTTGGTCCTCGGACACACGATGCTGAAATTCAAGGAAAACGATCTTCCGAAAACCATCAAACCGCTGGCGCTGATCGTCATTCAGGATCATATCCGCGATGATGCCGCCGACACCATCGAATACTTCAAACAAAACGGCGTTGACGTCAAAGTCATATCCGGAGACAACCCGATGACCGTTTCGGAAATTTCCCAAAGAGCCGGCGTGGAAAACGCCGAACGGTTCATCAGTCTGGCCGGTTTGACCGACGACGAAGTCCGCAGCTCGGTTTTTGAATATACCGTTTTCGGCCGGGTCAGCCCGAACCAAAAACGCATCATCGTCCAAACTCTTAAGAAACACAAAAAAGTCGTGGCCATGACCGGAGACGGCGTCAATGACATTCTGGCTTTGAAAGAAGCCGATTGCAGCATCGCCATGGCTTCCGGAAGCGAAGCGACCCGTTATGTTTCCCATTTGATCCTGATGGATTCCAACTTTGCTTCGATGCCGAAAGTCGTCGACGAAGGCCGTCGGGTCATCAACAACATTCAGAAAACCTCGACCCTGTTTTTGGTCAAAACCATATTTTCGATTCTGCTTGCCATTTTATATATCATCTTTGCCATGCAAAAAGGCGATTATCGGATCTCTTATCCGTTTACGGCCAAAAACCTGTATATGATCGAATGGTTTGCGCTTGGCGTCCCCGCCATCTTCTTGGCTTTACAGCCGAACCACGAGATCGTCAAAGGAAAATTCCTTTCCAACGTCTTGAAATCAACGCTTCCGGGCGCATTGACCGTCGTCGTTTTTCACTTGATCCTGATCTTTCTAAGAACCCTTCCGGGGTTTGAAAGTCTTCGAAACAACAGTCAGGTCTACACCACCATCGCGACCATCGTCACCACCACCGTGGTCATGATCGTTCTGTTTCAGGTCTTTCATCCATTCAATTGGTTCAAAAAATTGCTTTATTTTGCGATGATCGCTTGCTGCTTCGTTGTATCAATCGTTAAACTCCCGTTGTTGCCTCCTCTGGAATTAACCTTCCAGAAAGACGAAAGCGAATTCGTGGTTGATCTGACGGTCGAGACCCGGGATGAAAATGAAGTGTGGTTTTTAGATGGCCAGTACACAGGTGTTAAAGCTTATGAATATCCCGTCAGCACCATTGATGACATCGACGGCGGAGGAATCACTTATCTCACACCGGTCATTACCATCAACAAAAACGGAGAATGGATCTTCAACGGCCAAGCGACCAACGTGAACGCCCAAGATGTCCTGACCTTTGAATTAACCGTTCGGGACGAATACTGGTATATCAACGAAATAAAGACCATCCGAGCATTTGAGCGTCCGGAAATAAACCCGGAAGCTTTGGGGGATTCATACGAAGAACCGACTTTGACCATCGACAAAGGTTACTGGTGCCTGAATGATCATTCCACCAAGATCGAAGTTTCGAATACCGGCTTGATCACTCTAAGCGTGAACGCGGATGGATTCTTCATACAATACCCACTTCCTGCCAGACAACACCAAAC
>CAYQUB010000060.1:0-7705 GCA_964420625.1 uncultured Bacteroidales bacterium
AATGTTCACATCGGGAATTCTTATTCCACCTTGGTTTGCGACGTTTTTGCCCGCTATAATCGATTGCGCGGGAACGATACCTTTTATTTGACGGGAATGGACGAACACGGTCAAAAAATCGAAGAGGCGGCCCAGAAGCAAGGAATTCCTCCCCAAGTTTTGGTTGATAAAGTCGCGGAAGAAACCAAGCAGCTTTGGAAAGACTTAGAGATCTCCAATGATGATTTCATTCGGACGACCGATGAACGGCATGTGAAAGTCGTTCAAAAGGTCTTCGAAAAACTTTTGCAGTCGGAAGACATTTACTTGGGAAGCTACGAAGGCGATTATTGCGTCTCTTGCGAATCGTTCTTTACGAAGACCCAGATAAAAGAACCGGGAATCTGTCCGGACTGCGGAAAACCGACCCGCATTGTCCAAGAAGAAGGCTATTTTCTTAAACTTGGCAAATATCAGCAACAACTTTTGGATTTCATCAAGGATCATCCGGATTTCATCCAACCGGAGACCCGTAAAAACGAGGTGGTTTCGTTTGTTGAAAGCGGATTGGAAGACCTCTGCGTCAGCCGAACTTCTTTCAAATGGGGAGTCCCGGTCTTGAGCAACCCAAAACATGTCGTTTATGTCTGGATCGATGCTCTAACCAATTATCTTTCAGCTTTGAATTATCTTTCCGAAGACGATTCCCAATATCAAAAATTCTGGGTCAATGGCGATGAAGTCGTCCATGTGGTGGGAAAAGACATACTGCGTTTCCATGCCGTTTATTGGCCGATCCTTTTGATGGCGCTGAAAGTTCCGGTCCGTTTCAAACTCTACGCTCATGGCTGGGTTTTGATGAAGGAGGGGAAGATGTCCAAATCCAAAGGGAACATCATTTACCCGCGTGATGTCATCAGCCGTTATGGCCTGGATGCTTTCCGTTTGTTCATGGTCAAGGAGATGTCCTTGGGCAATGACATGATTTTCTCCTATGACCGCTTTGTTGAAAAATACAATGTTGATCTGGCCAATGACCTCGGCAACCTGGTCAGCCGGTCAATCGCGATGGTTAACAAATACTTTGGGGGCTCGGTTGGGAAAACCAAGATTAAGCCAAATAAGTTCGAAGCCGATTTGCAAAAAGTGGCAACGGAAACCATATCTAAATACAATTTTGATTTTGAGCACTTCCAATTCCAAAACGGATTGAATGAAGTATGGAATCTGATTGGCCGAACCAATAAGCTGATTGACGAAAACACGCCGTGGAATTTAGCCAAAGATCCGTCTAAAACCGAACAGCTCAGGAGTGTCATGTATCACTTGCTTGAGAGCCTCCGGCTTTGTGCAATCATGCTTACTCCGGTCATCCCGGACACTTGCGCCAAGATATTTTCCGAACTCGGTTTGAGTATGCAAGATGGCGATGCTTTGAGTTTTGGCTTGACCAAAGAATTCCAGGTCACGAAAGAACCAATCGTGTTATTCAAACGTTTGGACCTTGAAGAAGAAATGAGATTTCAAACCTCAAAACAAAAACCGGAACGTAAAACCATTCCAATAAAAGCCGAAATAACCATTGATGATTTCAATAAGGTCGATTTGCGAGTCGGCGAAGTTGTTGACGCCAAGAAACTGGAAGGGTCGGACAAACTCTTGGTTTTACAAGTCAGAATCGAAGAAACCGTCCGCCAGATCGTTTCCGGGATCGCCATGGATTATGACCCGAAAACCCTTATTGGCAAGAATATCGTCGTGGTAGCCAATTTGAAACCGGTCAAACTGCGCGGGATCATGTCTGAAGGAATGATCCTGGCCGCGAGCGGCGACGATTTGCCTTTTGAAGTCGTGGAAGTCCAAAAACATGACTCCTACTCCAAAGTGAGTTAAGCTATGATGCTTTCGGCAACTTTGTCTACGACTTTCTTTATTCCCATCATCATTTTGTTGGGACTGGCTTCCGTCTTCAGCCTTTTGATTTCGGTTCTTAAATTAAAGTTTCTTCCCGCGTTTGCCATCGAAATCCTCATCGGTTTATCGATCTCCCATTGGTTCAATGGCTACATGACTTCGATTTCCATGACATCGTTTGTTGAAGGACTTTATGCGCTCGGACTGGTAATGATCATGTTCTTGAGCGGATATGACGTCGACTTTGATCTGAAAGGCGACCATTCGGTCGGATCCGCCAAGCACATTTCCCCGCTTAAAACCATTCTTCTCATTTTAGTTATGGTTTATGGGCTGAGTTTGCTTTCAACCGTTTTTTACCTTGATCAGTTGACCGACAAAGTCGCCGGCATCATTCTGCTGACCCTGGTTTTTGCTTCGTCGTTCGCGGGAATGATCGTTCCTTTGATCCATGACGGCGGAATTTCCCATAACGTCATCGGAAAAATACTAGGCGGGATCGCCAACTTTTCCGAAGCTTTATCGATAATTTTTTTGACGGTTCTCATGGTCGTTTTAAAGACCGAGAAGGAATACTTATTCATCATCTTGCTGGCGGCCATCATCCTTTTGGGATTTAGGTTGTTTCGGAAACACCGGGTTGGCAACTTCTTCAACAAAGTCACGGAAGGGATCGACCATCTTCCGACCCGGATCCTCTTTGTATTGCTTCTGGGAATGGTGTTTTTAAGTGATCTGACCGGCGGAGAGTACATCCTCGGAGCGTTTGTGACCGGGATCTTTTTCCGGTACTCGGGTTTTTCCCAAAAAGTCATGGAGAGTATGACCCGGATCATCTATGGAGTATTTGCGCCGATGTTCTTCATCTTGGTTGGAACCCGGATCGACATTTGGGAATATTTCAATAATCCATCTCTGTTTTTGATGGTCCTGTATATTTTCATCACCATGCTTTTGGTGAAGCTTCCGATGCTTTATCTTTTGAGATGCTACCGCCCGAAAGTAGTCCTTTCCGGGATGGCCCTGATGGCGTGCACGATCGTGGTACCGATTGCGGCCAGCCACATCGGAGAAAACTTAGGGTTGTTCTCCGCCGAATTCGGCGATTCCCTGATTTTGGCCAGTTTATTGATCTGCGTCCTCGGAACGATCCTTTTTAAAGCCACATTCCCATTCAGCCAATTCGGACCGGAGCCGAAAGATGAACCGGAGGTAACCAGAAATGAGAATTCTTGCCTTCTTTAAAAAACGCAATGTCAGCGTCATAACCGGAATGGCGCTCGGAACGATAATCTATTGCATGGGGGTCGTTTGGATCCTCGATCTTGGCAAGTTCTATGCCAGCGGCGTAACCGGAATTTCCCAGCTGATCACCGGAATTTTGGGTCGGTTCGGAGTGATTATTTCCAAAAGCATCTTTATCGCCGTTTTAAACATTCCGCTGTTCATTATCGGCTGGAAAGGCGTTAGCAAACGCTTCGCCATCCTAAGCCTAAGTTCCGTGGCTTTGCAAGTCGTGACGATCGCCGTTTTGGAATTCTTTGTTTCCAAAGGGTTCAATCCTTTTTTGGAAATAATACAAGATGCCAATCAGCTTCCCAAACAAGGCGGTTTGCTCACGCTCTCCATCCTTGGGGGCTTGGTGTGCGGAATCGGATCGGGAATATCGCTTCGAAGCGGAGCCTCGACCGGCGGGATGGACATCATCAGCCAATATGTCTCCTTTAAGAAAAACATTCCGTTTACGAAATTCTCTTTGTTCGTGGACGCGGTCATAATCATATTGGCGGGATTGTTCGGAAGCATCGAGATCGCCGCTTATACTCTAATCCGTTTGATCATTTCGATTTTGGTTTTGGACCGAATCCATACCGTTTATAATTATTTGAAGATCGAAATCGTCACTACCGAAAAAGAAGCCATGCGAACCGCCATGATCAGCCGCTTTAACCATGGAGTAACGATATTTCCGGCTTTCGGAGGTTATGCCAATCAGGAAAAATGGGTTTTGGAAACCGTTGTTTCCAGCTACGAAGCGGAAGAATACAAGAACTTGGCCCGACAGATCGATAGCAAATGTTTCATCACTTATACTTCAGTCAAGCAGATTTACGGGTTTTTCAACCGCAATGTCATCACATAAAAGGCCGGAAGCTTTAGATTTTGCTCTAAAAAGTCAGGACTGATTTTCTTGGAAATTAATTCTGATTTTCTTGACTTTGAGTCACAAATGTAGTATTATATGTGAGGTACATTTTAAACCCACACTACGCCCTGTGATCTCAAGAATCCACACTTGACTGAATCATAACAGGAGGAAAACAAAATGACAAAATCTTATATGGCAACTGCCAATACCGTTGAACACAAATGGTTCGTCATTGACGCAACCGATTTGGTTCTTGGTCGCGCATCTTCAGAAATTGCTTCGCTTCTGCGCGGCAAAGGGAAACCAACATACACTCCGAACGTGGATTGCGGTGACAATGTCATCATCATCAACGCGGAAAAAATCGCGGTAACCGGAAACAAAATGGAAGAGAAGTTCTATTACCATGCATCAAGCTACCCTGGGGGCTTAAAGACACGCAATGTAAAAGAAATGTTAACAAAACAACCACAGAAAGTTCTTGAATTAGCAATTCGAGGCATGCTCCCTAAATCAAAATTAGGCGATGACATGTATCGCAGACTTTACGTGTACGTTGGACCTGAACATCCACATCAGGCTCAAAAACCGGAAGTCTACGTGCTAAAAGGCTAGGAGGAAAAAATGGCGCAAGTTAGTTATTATGGAACCGGAAGAAGAAAAAGCTCGATCGCTCGGGTTCGCCTAATTCCGGGGAGTGGGGTAATCACCATCAATAAACGTAGTTTTAACGACTATGTAACCTCCGCGGCCGTCCGCTTGGACGTCCTGCAGCCTCTAAGCCTAACGAATTCTGCTTCGAGCTACGACGTTGTCGTCAGCGTCAATGGCGGTGGAATAAGCGGCCAAGCCGGCGCGATCCGTCACGGAATCACGCGGGCCCTGCTTGAAGTAAACTCGGATTTCCGAAGCGTTCTGAAAAAAGCCGGATTGGTCACTCGTGACCCACGGGCTGTCGAACGCAAGAAATACGGTCTGAAAAAAGCTCGTCGAGCTCCACAATATTCAAAACGTTAATCTTGGTATCAAGCAAGCCCTTGGGCTTGCTTTTTTTCTAATTTTGAAAAAAAGTAAATCTGCTTTACATTAAAACCGCGAATGTATATAATAATTATGCGTTAATAATAATTTGAAAGTAGGACTATATGGTTAAAATTTATAATTCTTTGACCAAAACCATGGAAGAATTCCGCCCCATCAAAGAAAACGAAGTATTGATTTATGTATGCGGCCCGACCGTTTACAACTACATTCACATCGGAAATACCCGCCCAGTCATTTTCTTTGATACGGTCGTCAGATTTTTCAAATACTTGGGATTCAAAGTGACTTATGTTTCCAATTACACCGACATTGATGACAAGATCATCAATCGGGCCAAAGAAGAGAATATTACCGAAGAAGAAGTGGCCGTTAAATATATTCGGGCTTTTGAGGAAACCTGCGAGCGTTTGAATTGCTTAAAATTGGATTTTAATCCGCGCGTAACCGAAAACATGAACCGGATCATCGAATTCATCAAATTGCTTGTTTCCAAAGACGGAGCTTACGAAGTTGACGGCGATGTCTATTTTGATGTTGCGAAAGACCCCGATTACGGGATCTTAAGCGGACAATCGATTGACAACATGTTAAACGGGGTTCGGATCGACCCAAATCTTCGAAAACGAAACCCCATTGATTTCAATCTTTGGAAAGAAACGTCGGAAGGGAAAAACTGGGCCTCGCCTTGGAGCCAAGGCCGTCCCGGCTGGCATACCGAGTGCGTGGTCATGATCAATTCCATCTTTCACGGGAAAATCGACATTCATGGCGGCGGAAGCGATTTGAAGTTTCCTCACCACGAGAATGAGATCGCTCAATCGGTTTGCGCGAACGGTCACAAATTAGCCAATTATTGGATGCATAACGGCCGCATTGACATGGAAGGCGAAAAAATGAGCAAATCTTTGGGCAACGTGGTTTGGGCGCACGAACTGTTGGACCGGATCGATTACCAAACCTTCCGGCTGATGGTCCTTAACGTCCCGTATCGTCAGCCCATGAATTATAAAGAAGAGCTGCTTGAACAAGCCAAAAAAGATACCGAAAAGATCTACCGTTCTTACCTTACTCTTTTCCGCCAATTGGAATTGTCTAAAAAAACCGAGCCGTTGGAAGACGAGGAAATAAAAGCTTTGAGAACGGGGTTCGTCGAGGCCATGTCCGACGATTTCAATACCGCGAATGCCATCACTTCAGTATTCCAAATGACGAAACTGGCCAATAACCTGCTTCGGGAAAAAGAACAAAACCTTCCGCGCATGACGGCGGCTCTGAATTTGTTTGATGACATGCTTTGGGTCCTTGGCATGAATTTCGAAATCAAGCCTTTAAGCGAAACGGATGTCGGTTTGGTCAAAAAATGGCACGAAGCCCGGAAAAACAAAGATTTCCAACTGGCCGATGAACTGCGTCAGCAGATAAACGCCAAAGGAATCATTTTATGAAACCGGAACTGTTGAACGGTGCCAATCTGGCCTTCATCGGCGATGCTTTTTATGAACTTTTCATTCGAAAATACTTGCTTAACCAAAACATTACCAGCCAAAACGATCTTCATCGCCAATGCGTGAAGTATGTAAGCGCCGAAGGCCATAACCGCATTGTAGCAGAATTGGAGAAAACTTTCACCGAAGAAGAACTGGTGATATTTAAACGCGGAAGGAACCACAAATATAACCTCAGCCGAAAAAATCTTAAAAAGAGCGAATACCTGAACAGTTCCGGTTTTGAAGCCGTGCTTGGGTATTTATATCTTCGCGGCAATATCGCCAGAGCGGAAGAAATAGCCACCCAGGCCATCGCCGTCATCGAGGAAAAAAATGAGTGAATTGATTTATGGATTCAACGTCGTAACTGCCGCCATTGAAAGCGGATATCCGCTTATGAATGTGCGCGTGAGCACGGATAATCAGAACATGATCAAACTTTTGAAAGAAAAAAGGATTCCCTTTTCGCTGGTTTCCAAGGAAGAACTGAACCGGTTGGTTCCGCTAAGTCAAGGGATCGTGGCGGAAATCGCGGAATTCCGAACTTTTCCGTTGGATCAGATGGTGGCGGAAAAAGGCTCCCCCGAAGCAAAAACCTCGCTTTTGATCGTTTTGGACGGGTTGGAAGACCCGCACAATTTGGGGGCCATCCTTCGGACCGCGGAAGCTTCCGGAAGCAATGCCATCATTTTTCCGAAAAACCGCAGCGTCAAACTTAATTCGACCGTGGCAAAAGTGTCGACCGGTTCGATTTTCAATGTAAAATGTGTCGAGGTCGTCAACATTGTTGCCACTTTGAAAAAACTCAAAGGTTTAGGTTATTGGATCGTGGGAGCCGATGCTTCCGGGAAAGTCAACTACAACCAGATGAAATACGATTTCCCGACCGTTTTGGTCATCGGAAGCGAAGGCAAAGGCATTTCGCGCCTGGTGCTCGAAGCATGCGATTTCGTGGTTCGGATCCCGATGGTGGGGAAGATCAATTCCCTGAACGCTTCGGTTTCGGCCGGAATATTAATATATCAAATAAAAAAAGATCAATGGGAGTGAATTTATGTATCAATATAACGACTATGAGTTGTTATATTTGATCTATGAAAATGATGACACGGCATTGGATATCATGTTTCAA
>CAYQUB010000061.1:0-5306 GCA_964420625.1 uncultured Bacteroidales bacterium
GCTCAAACAAACCAAATCGGGATGGTGCTCTCTGATGGCTTCAACGATCGTTTGGGCTTCCACGTCCACGCCCAAATCGATGCAAGTGATTCCTTGACCTTCCAACATCATTTTGACCAAGTTCTTGCCGATGTCGTGAAGATCGCCCTTGACCGTACAAATCAGGGCTTTTCCGATCGGCTCAACTCCGACGGTCGCCAAAACCGGCTTTAAGATCTCCAATCCCTTGTTCATGGCTCGGGCCGCGATCAAAACTTCCGGAACAAAGATCTCGTTTCTTTTAAATTTGGCGCCAACGATGCTCATGCCCTTGATCATTCCTTCTTCAAGGATGGATTTCGGGGATATCTTGGCTTCCAAAGCCTGTTGCACCAAGGCCATTACCTCTTTGGCTTTTCCGTTTTGCAAGGCCAAAGACATTTCTTCAAGTATCACTTCCCCACCTCTGTCATTCTTCAAAATCCATGTTTTCAATAAAATGTTTTGTGAAAAGCTTATTGTTGGTCAATTCCACGACGGTTACTTGTTTCGCAATCGTTTCGCATTCAAGCAAATATTTGGAGTTGGACAATGCCATTTTGGCGCCCAATCCGCTGGAATTTCCGACGCAGACGATTTTATGTTCCAAAACCCGGGGGATAAGCCCCAATCGCGAAGCATTTTCCTTGTTTACATAAAAACCGAATCCGCCGGCCAAAAAGACGGTATCGATTTCCGAAAGATTCAAACCGACGGTCTCGACCAAAGTCTCGATCCCGGAAGCCACAGCGCTTTTCGCCAGTTGAAATTCCCGAATATCTTTCTGACTCAGCCATATGTTTTCGTTAAGGTAAAATCTACGTTCTTTCAGAAAATTAGACAAACCGCCTTGAAAGCTTTCATCAAAGGCTCCGCTTCCGTCAATGAGTCCTTCTCTGACCAACAAAGCGATCAGATCAATCAATCCGCTTCCGCAAATCCCCTGCATCTTCCTTCCCTCAATGGTTTCAGCAATGAAGATTCCTTCATCATAGGAAACCTTCGAAACCGCCCCGGGGACTCCTCCCAAACCGCATTCGATCTTGGCCCCCTCAAAAGCGGGACCGGCCGCTGTGGACACGCCGCATATTCCCGTATTGGTTTTTAAAATGATCTCTCCGTTGGTTCCCAGATCGACCAACAAGGCATTGCCTTTTTGTTCCTTCAAGTTGCAAGCCAAAATTCCGGCGGTCAGATCACTGCCCAGGTATCCGGAAATGGAAGGAAGCAAAGTCACCTCCGGAATTTCGATCCCGATCTCGCTCCCTTTCAGCTTTTTGCTTTCCAGGAAAACCGGATCATAAGGAGCGATGCCCATTAGGGTCGGGTCGACATTGGCCAGCAAATGAAGCATGACCGTATTACCGGATACGACCATTCGATTTATTTCTTTTAATTCATAATTATTCTTAAAATCTTTTATTATTCCGTTGATTTGATTTGTAACCGCCCCATGCAGTTCTTCCAAGCATCCTTCGCCGCATTTCTGGATCCTGGTAACGACATCGGATCCGTAAGCGGCTTGCGCATTCAAAACCGAAACGCGGTCCAGTTCGGTTCCGGTTTCTAAATTAATGAGATAAGCCGCAATCGTGGTCGTTCCCAGATCCAGTGCGATCCCAAAACCTGATTGTTTTTCAATTTCATAAGGGCGCTGAAAACTTGCTTCCAAGCCGGTGTAAAATTCTCCCGGAATGGTGATTTCCATATCATCTTTGATGATCGTTTGACAAGCCAATACCTCGTTTGGTCCGATCAGGACTTTGCATTTACCGCAGGTCCCGTTTCCGCCGCATTCGGCCGCAACCAAGATCCCGTTTCGTCGCAAAACCTGAAGCAGGTTCTCCCCGCTTCTACATTCCAAGGTTTTATCATTTTGAATGGTAATTCTTGCCATAAAGTCCTCAGTCATAAAAAACGGCCGCAAAATATGTTACCGTATTGACGCCGTTGTTATATTTCATCTTGCAGGTTCTGGCCAGTTCGGTCACATTGATCCCCAAAGCTTCCAAAGACGGAAAGGCTAAATCCGGAAAACGACAGGGTTGATCCGGGTAAGTACACTCATCGCATCGGGAACAGGCCCCGGCTCCCAAAATGGCATAGCCGGTCTCCGCTCCAAAATGCTCTTGAAAGTCAAAAAGGAGCTTTTGAAAAGCGGTTCTTGCGGCTTCCATGCCCTCAAGGTCAAAAGAATCTTCCAATTGACTGACCTTGGAAATGACCAAAACTTTTTTAAAATTCCGGTATTTTTCGATAAGGCGATGATTGCTTGCGATCGCGGGCGGGCACATCCAACTCTTTTGGTATTTTCCGCAGCTATTCGCCGCGCAGTATTTTAAAAGCTCATCCGAAAAGACGATCTTATCGACCGAAGTTTTCTTTAAATCGCTCACTTTGTCTTTTAGAAATTCTTCCCAAATCACTTTTAAACTCCCCCATCATTTGCTTTCTATAATTATAAACCCAATCCCCCCTTTTTACAAATGTTTCCGAGAATCCCAAAATAAAAAGTCACCGCGGTGACTTTATGATGGCCGTTCAATCCCCATCGAAAAAGGGATCATTTCTTTTTGCCTTTGTTCTTCACTTCTTGTCTGAGGGTCCCGATTTTCTTGTCGCTTCGGGCATCGGTTCCATCCGGGTTCTTGATGGTTCCCGCCGGAAGTCCGGCTTTCTTTTCAAAAGTCCCAACCGTGCAATCAGATCTGGTTTTTCTTTCTCCCATAAATAAACCTCCTTCTTTGATTATTTCACCTTATTTTTAAATTCGATCAAAAATCCGAATCGAGTCTTTCGACGATCTTCTTCTTAAAGTCCAAAATGTACTTTTTTTGTTGTCATAAACTATGGCTTTGGTAAGTTGGATCTTGAGAATGATCGAATTCGGATTGTCTTCGCAGACATACTGGTCCCAAAACTTAAAGAATACTTTTTTAAGTACTTCTCTGATTTGGGCGTTTTCCTTAAGCTTCGGGTTCCCAATGTTTCTGGCCAACCCTTTGGCTTGAAACCAATCCTTGTAGATCCCCACTTGAGGGTTTTGGTTGATCTGTTTCATTTTGTTGGACAGGGCTCCGCAAGTCAAATAAAAAGCTCCATCCAAATAGCACCCGTCAACCATTCGGACGCTTGCAACATCATTCGCAGATGTCGCCAAAGCGATGGCCACGTCCTGTCCATACTCTTTTTCCATTATTTTGATTGCATTTTGAAGTGTTCGGCTTTCACATCCATTAAAATCACCCTCCTTCATCGTTTTCTATTCTATCATATATTCAGTAATTGTGTGAAAAAATTTTTTGGCCCAAGGGAAAGCCATATTTCTGTTTAGCCAGACTTGGAATAAGACGATTTTTGTAAGTTTCGAAGGCATATTTGTTAATCTTGAAGAAGGTTTGTTTTTAAACACAATGCTCTTTATTTGCTCTATTATTTACAAATTCCGGTTTTTTCCCTCACCATCAGGGCTTTTTTGAAAATCCCCTTTTTTTATCAACGACCTGCTTGGCATGGCTTTTCAGGCCTTAATTTTAGGCGACAATCGGTTTGAACCGTTGATCTTGATAAATTCCAAGGCCAAAAGATCTATCAAGTCAGCGTAAAAGAAATGACACCGACTTTTAAAATTTATTACTTAATTGGTCAATTTCATCCGTTTTCACCTTAAAAAAAGACCAACCTCATCCTTTCCAAAATATAAAAAAATGCTCGTTTTGAGCATATTTAAATACAAATATGAAAGAGCAAACCAATTTAAATTCATTGTGTACGCCTTGGAATTTCATCATTAACAAACCCCGCTTTAATACAGCTTTTTTTTATTTCCATTAAGTCCAATTAATTGGGTTCAGTTCATTTTAGATTTATTATTAACTGTTTTTCCAAATAATGATGTTTGCTCCGCTATAAACGAATGTAACACTTTCAATCGTTTCCTCCCAGATTACAGCAGGATAATCCGTGAAACTATCGTTTACTATAACAGCAACGGAGTCGTTATAAGTTCGGTAGTATCCAACAATTGAAACATCAGCTGCAGACGCCTCCATATGGGGGTTTGATTCACGAGTACGAATAACCTCAGCTGCCGTTTCTTTTATTGCTAACTCAATATTTGCATCCAAAGCCTCCGCATATTCGATGCCGTTATTATGATAATTTGCAATGCTTTGCAAGTCGCCCACCGTCAACAACCCCCCGTCGTACGCCACTTGCAAGCTGCATAAAGTTCCCATTGGTTCAACCTCATCCTGCGTACACGCCGCAAGTGAGAACGACATGCATAGTGCTATTCCCAAGAGCAGAATTTTTTTGACCACATCCGAAAAGTTCTCCTCAATTGTTGCTCGAGATACAACCTTTGCATCAATATCAATTATGGAGGAGTGCGCAAGGGTTTGTATGTCTATTAGCCCAAGCATCATAACCGAAGCGATGACCAAAACTATCGCAATAAAATTAATATAAAATTTACTTTTCTTAGTACTTTTCACTTTTAATTTTACCCCTTATTGCTATTTTACTTGTATTTGTCTTTTATAGAAACGTTAGTGTTGGTGATATCAACAACATCTCCTCGATTGATTTCAAACACATAAGAGTGATACTGTTCTTCATCAATATATCCGGCTCTTGGAACGCGACGGGTAATGTTAATCGTCAGTGTGTCATTATCAACCGTTAAACTATCAATATTAATACTAATCATTGCGCTCTCGTTAACAAAAAAATAGATTAGTAATGCCGATTCGCCAAAATATGCTTCGTCGTACTTTTCGCCCTTGTAAATTATTCCACTTTCATCGCAGAACCCTTGCAACTCATCCGCGGATTTGATAAGTTTTGTTACTGTTGGATGTTCATCAAGTGCTTCCGTAGAAAAATTGCCTATGTCCCCGAAATCAAACCGTATGCCTGTGTTTTTTCCGCATCCCGTAAAAAATCCAAATGCCATGCTGACCATCACCCCCAGTGTAAAGATTTTTTTGATTTTTGAGTTCATATCCGTTGCCCTCCTTGCTGTTTTGTTTGGTAGGCGAAAGATTTCGCCGTTGGCAATAGCAATAACATCGCTATTCCCAAAGCTTCAAGCTTCCTTTTCAAAGTCGTTACGTCCATAAAAATATTTATATATAATTACTCGTCTCCCTTTCATAGTAACTCAGTAAAAATTAAATTACTACTAAACAACAAGAATCTATACATAAGCATTATACCAATTATTTCCATCTAGTGAAAGTGTTTAATATATTTATTTGAAATGGTTATGAAAAAAATGGTGCTTT
>CAYQUB010000061.1:5316-7664 GCA_964420625.1 uncultured Bacteroidales bacterium
AAAGAAACATTTTAGCTTCTTCGGTTATCTCCGAACCATAATAATAAATTTGATGTTTCCATCCCTACCTTCAATCAACATTTCAATCATCAAAGCCCGTAAACACACATCCCACTCTTCGACTAACAATGGTTGTTTTTTAAAGTTTTCAATAAACGCTTCAAATTCTTTTGCTTTGAGATGCGCTAAAGTCTTTGTCCTTTTTCAGATTCTCAAGTTTTTTGAATTCCATCTCATATCTTTTGCTCAAATTGTTGTTTTTTATGAACTAATCTTGCTGCTGATGGTTTGGAGGAAACCCTAAATGCTAAGGATTGCCCCGGAATTTCTTTACGATTATCTTATTGATGAAATTTACAAACGACCATAAGTTAATCAGTTGATGTTTCATAAAATGAAATTTCTGATTAAAAGAATGTTCAATTTATTTTTGAAACTATACACGGGTGTTTGTAAATTTGAGAAACTTTAGTATAATTTGCTTATACAAATAATTAATTGAGAAATTTTGTTGATTGTTAAGTAATCTTATTAGGTTGAACATAAAAACCGAAAAAGTCCAAAAAAACTCTATCTAGAGTCTCTACTGGACTTACGAAAATCTGCAGATTGGAGAAAATCTCCCTTTCTTCATAAAAAAAGGCTTGATAACAATGCAAATTCTTTATTTGCTTTAGTCTCAAACCAATGCTTCTAAAATGGGGCGGTCGATGGGTATCGAACCCACGAGTGCCGGAGCCACAATCCGGTGCGTTAACCACTTCGCCACGGCCGCCATGGCAGGGGTAGAAGGACTTGAACCCTCATCTACGGTTTTGGAGACCGCTGCTCTACCATTGAACTATACCCCTAAGTAATGCCTAATAATTATACTAGATTTACCGTTTTATTGCAAGTATTTTTTCATCTTTCTAACCCCTCAATTATTTAAAGAACGCACCAAAATGAAATCATTCTGGTGCGTTTTCTTGGTTTAGGAAGCATCGGCCTGAAGAGCATCATAGACTTCCTGCTCTTCCGGGGTCAGTTTTCTTTTTTGAAACAACTTCGCGATTTTGTTCGGAAGGAATGATAAAGCGTCTTTTAAAACCAATGGCAAAACTTTCATTGATTCTTTGATGGAATCGCGGCGGATTTCGCTCTTGGATTGGGCGGCATTTTCCGAGAATAAGTACTTTCTGGTGATCGCTCCGACCCTAAGCGTAAGCAAGGCATTGGAGATTCCTTGAATGATGCTCGAAGCAAGGGGCTTGATCAGAGGGATCTCAGATAGGAAATTGGTCGTTGAAGCGGGAAACACATCATTGAAGTCCAAGCCTTCCAAACCTTCAGCGATGAGAGCCGTTCCCAAAACGTTCACGGACAGTTTACCGATTTTCGCGTACGATGGCCTGAATCCGCATTTCAGCACGATCTCTTTGATCATTTTCAGATTGCAGACCAAAACCGTTATTAAATCCAGCCGGCCGTTTTGAGAAATGGTGGTGGACACCATGACGGTGGTCGCGGTTTTCATGATGATGCGGTTGATCTCGCCCTTGAGGATCTTGTTGAAATAGATGTTGAGGTTCTCCTCAAGCAAATCTTTGTCTTTCAGTCCCAAGGCCAATAGCTTTTTGTCTTCCGGTTTCAGTTCTTCGCTTTTGATCAAATTCCGGGTGATTTTCCGGGACATCCGTTTGTTTTTCCGGTTTTTCGCGTTGTTGACCGCCGTCAGCGAAAAGGACGGAGCGAACAAGATGATCCGGATCGGATTGATGATCAAAAAATAGAGCAGCAAGGCCGCCAGAACATAAAAGGCATATTCCAAGTATTCCGAAATCCCCCGAAGCCTTTCTCCGACGGATATGACGCTGCTGACCAGGATCAGCATGATGACCAACCCGACTCCGATTAAGATCATGATCCAAAATGTATTTCTTTTTTTCATATGAAATCTCCTTTTTGATAATTATAACACAAGAAGAAAGAAAAAAACCACTTATTTTGTAAGTGGTTTTGAGCTTTGGGTTTAAGCGCTAAGCCGTTTAAACAGTTTGACCCCATGAGTTTTTACCAGGACAAAAGCCAGCGCGGCCAAGGCCAAGGCTCCCAGGAAAGCAAAAAGATAACCAAAAGTCGTATTTAGGTATATGGTCCCGACGACCCCCAAGCCAACGGACACCAAAACGCTCGCAAACCCGAATAACATGGTAACCAGCACGCTCAAGCTTTGTTTGACCGCCCGCATGTCATTTTCGTAATCAAATCGCGGCAAAAGCAGATTGAAATAAAGCCCGCCGCAACTCATGATCACCGCCATCAGCGCGGGAATCAAAAGCATGAAAGTGGCTTGAAAAAAGTTAAAC
>CAYQUB010000062.1:0-7509 GCA_964420625.1 uncultured Bacteroidales bacterium
CATACCTCCCAAATATGTTGAGAGGTTTTTTGAAGAAGTTCATTGTTCGAAAGGCCTTTGGCTAAAAAGGCCCCGAATTCAATCGGTTCCGAGAAGCTCTTTATGTTGATTTGAAAGTATGAAAAAAACCATTCATGCAAACAGAAAAACATTTCATTTACTTATCGGAAAAACCGGGGTACAATGCTTACGGAAGTAAGTTTGGGGGAAGAAAATTTTCCAAACTGTAAAAAAGGTTGGAATAATTATGAACAGAACATTCAGAAAACTTTGTCTTTCTTTCGTTTCCTTGGCTTTGATGTTTTTCCTTTCCGCTTGTTCGCTGTTTAGTAACAGCGAGTACGTTGAAACCAGCCTTCGCGAGATGGACAGCGGGCTTAGGAATCCTTTAATGGGGTTCCGGTTGCCTTTTTTTGGCGCGGAAAATTACCAAAGCGATGTGACGGAGGCAGACTATCAAAGCATTTTGAAAGAACGGCCTTACGGAACGCTTTCCAGGGAATACTTAAATTGGATCGAACTGGAATACGATGGGAATTCCGATTTTGATTTTTTTCTGGAGCGGTCCGAAGAAATACTAAATCAAATCGAAAAGTTCAACATCAAAGTTACGCCCCGAGTGATCCTGAACTGGCCGGGACAAAACGATGCTTATTCCGGCGTCTATTGGCCGACGGACATGAACGCTTATGATTATGAAAGCGAACAATTCCAAGAACGCCTTTCATTAATGGTTCACAAAATGGCCATGGCTTGGGACAACGATCCTCGGATCGCGTACATTGAAATGGGGATCTTCGGCCAATGGGGAGAACAACACACTCCGGCTCCCAGCGCGGAAATGCAAGCTTTCGCGGCCGACTTATTTAATTCCGAATTCCTAAACAAAAAAGTCATGGTTCGGTATCATTATTTGGATTTATACCAAAACAACGAAAACATTGGGATTTATTGGGACGAATGGGGAAGCAACACGCAGTATGATTCCTGGGATCAGATAAACTTGGTGGAGACCGAAGAATTTAAGGACCGATGGAAAAAAGCCGTCTTTGGGGGCGAAACCACCTTCAATCAGGCCTTTGATCCTAGTCTAGGAGGGGGAAGGTTCATGACCTTCGGCTTCAATGCCCCCTTTACGGCGGATGATGCTTTTACGACCGGACTTCCGGAAGTTTTAAAATACATTGGTTTAACGCACACCAACCACGTGGATATGGTCATGACTCCCGGTTACAACAGTTTAAACGATAAAACCAGAACTGGTTTTGATGCCGCTCAAAATGCCATGGGATACAAGATGGTGATAAGCGATGTAAAATACACGAGAAACATTGCCACGGAAAGAGAACTGGAAATTGAGTTGGACATCACCAACCAAGGGGCAAGCCCGTTCTATTACGATTGGCCGGTTTCTTTCAGTCTTTTGGATCCAAAAACCAACAACCCGGTCTATTCGGATGTTTTCTCCGGCGTCAGTACCATGGATTTCCTTCCGGGAGAAGAATGGGACACCGCGAACGCCGAATTTGCCATTGCTCCGGTTACTCATACCATTTCCGAGACCTTCACGATCCCGGAAAGTCTGGCCAACGGGAAGTACCTGTTGGCAGTAACAATGCTTGATCCGGCGGGAATGGTTCCGGCGGCCCGGTTCGCCAACACTTCCTCAATCCAAGGCGGTTATACCGGACTTGGTTATGTTGGCATCGCCAAGAAGGTGTTGTTTACGAATTACCGGGGAAGCAACGATTACATGAACGATTCAACGCTCTGTTATTACCAAAACATCGGGTTGTTCGCTTCCGCGACATTGGGCATCACTTCCATTTCGGAAATAACCGATGGGGTTTCTTCCAGCGCGTATGTAGCCACAACCGGAGAAAACAGCTTGGTGATTGAACTTGAAGAAAACACTAAAGTTTTAAGCGTGGAAACGGTTTGGGAAAACCTTCCGGAGTATGAAATATTCACCTCGGAAGACGGAATAACCTGGAAACCGGCGGGAAGAGTCCTGGCCGGACGCAATGAAACCGGCCGAAACATTGTGAATGAAGAAGATGTCGGGTTTGTGAAAATCGTCTTTGTTGAGGGTTTAACCGAGGACATCCGGCTTTATACAGTCAATGTTTATGGCGAATAAAGAAGAAGAACCTGGATTTCTAAGCAAAAAAAATAAGACATGACTTCCTTTTTCAAGGAATCATGTCTTTTTTTGTTAATAAGACTTCCAGCCTTACTGATTGCCGAGGAGTTTGCAGCATCATTCCTCGTTGAGCCGATAGCCAATTCCGACTTCAGTCAAAATGTATTGCGGGTTGTTGGTATCGGTTTCGATTTTTCTTCGGATGGCGGCCATAAAAACTCTAAGGGTTTGAAAATCATCAATTGATTCATAACCCCAAATTTTCTTTTGGATGAAAGAATGGGTCAATACCTTCCCTTGAAATTCGACCAAAAGTTCCATGATCTTATATTCAATCGGGGTAAGATGGATTTCCTCCGAGGAAACAAATACTTTACGCTTTTCAAAATCAATGCGCAGATCCTTCAGAGCAAAAACATTGCTTTGGTCAAAAGGTTTATTTCTCTTACGAAGGGCAACTCTCATCCTGGCGAGCAATTCACCAATGTTGAACGGCTTGGTCAAATAATCATCAGCTCCTTCATCAAGGGCGCTTACTTTTTCTTTTTCCCGGCCCCGGGCCGAAATAATGATGATGGGAACTTCGGATTGACTCCTTATCTGGGTCAATACTTCCATTCCGTCAATATCCGGAAGGCCCAAATCAAGCAAAATCAAGTCGGGATTATTGGCCATAAACAGACTGATTCCCTCAATTCCGCTTTCGGCTTGAAGATATTGGTAATCATTGGTCTTAAGGGCAACCGAAAGAAACTTCGAGATTATCTTGTCATCTTCAATTACTAATATTTTTTTACTCATTTTTCTTTTCCCTGTCTATTTTCAACGGGAGATTAAACGCCACCGTCATTCCCCCGAGGTCATTGTTAAAGGCCTTAATCTTTCCGGAATGGGCTTCAACGATCCCCTTGCAAATGCTAAGTCCCAATCCGGACCTCCGGTTCTTATCGGGTTTTAAATCTTTTTTTTCAAATAGTCCATCAAAGATGCCCGCGATTTTCTCTTTTTCGATTCCGCCGCCATTATCGCTGACTTCAAACCAAGTATATAAATCGTCTTGATAATATTTCAAGGTAATTTTGGTATTGTCCCGAGTGTGTTTGATGGCATTGTCAACCAAGTTGACCAACACTTGAGAAATAAGCTGAGCATCTCCATAAACAAACAGGATTTCTTCGATTCCCTTGACCGTCAGGGTTTTATTGCCTAATTTTTTTGAAGTCCGTAAGACAACCTCAGATACGATGTCATCGATCACCTCTTGCTTTTTTTGAATGACAAAGTTTTTGGAATCAATTTTGGTAAGGTTCAAAAGGTTTTCTACGAACGCCGAAAGATAAAGAGTCTCCGTATTAATATCCGTCAGGATTAATTTTTTTGTTTCGTCGTCAAGTTTATCAAAGTTGTCCAAAAGAAGGCTGCTTCCGGTTGACAAACTGGTCAAAGGGGACCTAATGTCATGAGAAATGCTTCGAAGCAAAGCGGTTTTGAATTTCTCGTTTTCCATCTCAACCACAATTTTTTGTTCCTCTTCTGATAAAATTTCCCGTTCCAAGGCAATATCCATATGAAAAAGAACGGTGAGGATGAACTGCCTTTCATTTTCCGTCAAATTTCCCGTTGAGCAATCAACCAGCAAAACTCCCAAATTACCTTTGTTGCTTTTTAAAGGGAAGATCTTAAAACTCAAATCCGGGAAATCATTTTCTTTGTATCCACAAATTTTGCTTGAATTTAGGCAGAAATTTATCTCATCTTTAAATTTCTCAACGTTTATGAAATTTTCAACTCCAAAACTCTGATTGTTTTCCTTGTTTTGAAGAAAAACAATGATCTTTTTATTTAAATATTTCTGGAGGTTCTTCATTTCGTAATTGGCAATGCCTTCAACCGAATGAATATAAAGAAGTCGGTTGCTCATCTCATAAAGCATTTCCATTTTGCTCTGGTTTTGCAAGGAGGTATTGATGTGAAATTGCAGTCTTGAAGTCAGAGAACTGATAATGAAAGAAACAATGATAAAAATCAAGATGGAAACAAAGTAATTTTTATCGCTTATCAAGAAAGTATATCTTGGTTCAATGAAGAGAAAATTGAATAGGATGACAAAAAACAAAGAAGAGATCAAGCCATACCATAATTTTTTTGTTTCGACGATGATGATCATGATTCCCATGATGTAAACCAAAAGAATGTTTTCTTGCCTGAAATTGAATTCTTGCAAGGCATAAGAAAACAAGGTCGTAAGGGAAAAAACGGCCAGTATGATTCCGAGGTTTTTTATGAACAACTTTTTAAACAATTTTGTAGCCTTCTTTTTTTAGTTAACCAAGTTCCCCTTTTCAAAAATAAAAAAATTTTGATTCATTAAACATGGAATTATCCGGAAAAGGGAAACTGGTCCCCAAAGGATTGAAGCGACGGGGGCTCATTTTTTGGTTTTATGGCATGGCGAAAGGCGATTGAGAGCAGTTTGGAACTCGAGTTTTCATTGAATGATGGGACCAATTTAACTGGGTTTCTGAAAATTAACTCAAACTTCCCCTTCAACCCACATTTCATTAACTTTATTATAGCACCGGTCAAGGGAATTCTCAACTCAATGTATTTTGCATCTTGAGATGCGAAATGGGTTCATGAATCCTTTTGTAGGGGTTTTATCAGACGAAAACGGAGTGGACAATCATGGGGTAACCCTTTTTGTCCACTTGGCGATGGCCCTAAGTATGGTAAGCATCACGATGTAAATCTCCAATCGTCCCAAAAACATTCCCATGATTCCTGTCCAAAGGATAACGGGATGCGCATAGTAACCGGTGATCCCAACGGAAATTCCGACCGTTCCCAAAGCCGAGGCGAATTCAAACATGGAGTTTTCCATCGAATTTCCAAAGGCCGCAAAAATGAAGGAGCCGATTAAGAAAATGAAAAGATAAAGGGCTATGAAACTATAGTTTTCTTGCAGGTCTTCCTCGGTAACAATAACGCTTTCTCCGGCTTTATTAAGGAAATTAGTGCGAACGACATTTTTGCTGGACAATCGTTTCTTGAAATTCCAAAAAACATCTTTCAACAATATGGAAACTCGGTATTGTTTGATTCCTCCGGCGGTTGATCCGATTCCTCCGCCGATTAACATCAATATTATTAAAATCCCGTTAAAAATGAAAGGAAGATCTCGGAAATCTTTAACCGTCTGAAACCCCGTCGTGGTGATGGCGGTTGCAAATTGGAAAGTACTTACCCGAAGGGCTTCCCAAAAACTCATGTTGGAAGCGTTGGCGAGAATCAAAGCCAACAATGGGACCAAGATCACCAACAATGCCAAAAGAAGTTGGGTTTCGCAGTGCTGGAATACTTTTTTGAATTGTCTTTTCAACAAAAGCAGATGGATGAAAAAGTTAGTGCTTCCAAGCAGCATCAGAAAGATGGAAACCATTTCGATTCCCAGGTTATCAAAATAACCAATGTTTAATGCCCGGGTCGAAAATCCTCCGGTTGAAAGGGCCGAAATGGAATGATTGATTGCATCAAATAAAGGCATCCCGAAGATCACATACAAAATGACTCCCAAAACAATGTAACCGGAATAGATCAATAAAATGATTCGAGCCGATTTCACCAAATTGGGGAGAAGTTTATCCGTATGGCCTTCAGCGTTGTAGATCCTCATGCCATAACGATCCGAGAGAACCGATGTCATGACCAGAACCAAACCAACACCGCCAAAAAACAGCGTTAAGCTTCTAAAAAGCAAAAAAATCCGCGGTGCCTCTTCAACGTTGACAACGGATAAACCGGTAGTCGAAAAACCGCTGGTTGCTTCAAACATTGATTGAGTGAAGTTGTATTTTCCAGTCAGCAAAAAAGGGATGGAACAAATGAAGATGGTGATTACCCAAATCAAAACCACCAACAGCGAATCTTGATGTTTCTCAAGTCGCCGTTTTTCTTTTCCTTGAATCGGCAAATAAAGCAAATATCCCAAAAAAATGGCTAATACCCCGGGAATTGCGAAATATTTGGCGTTCTCCAATTCCTCGGGATAAAAGAACAATAACAATAATGGCAAGAGACAAATGATCCCCACCATCAACATGGCGGCCCCTAAATAACCAATTATCAGTTTTGGGCCGAAGGCAATCTCATTTTTTGACATGATTCTTTCGCTTTTGAATGAAATTTATCGTATCGTTTTGTTCTTCAAGAGCGGATACGATTATCAGAATGTCTTTTTCGCGGACAGGGGTTTTTCCGTTTGGAATGATTATTTCATTTCCTCTCAAGATACAGCTGATATTGATGTTCGCGGGGATATTCGCCTCCATTAGCATCTTGCCAACGATCGAATAATCTTCTTTTATTTCAATTTCCGAAATCACGATTTTATTTTCTTCGATGGTCAAAGTTTTGATCAAATTGTCAATCATGGCTTCTCTTTTAATGGTTTGCGCAATCAAATAAGTGGCACTTATGACAATGGTGACGCCGAGCTTTTTGAATATTTCTACATTCTTGGGGTTGGAAACGATGCAAACGGTCTTTTTTACATTGAAAAGTTTGCTTGCCATTTCACAAATGACCAGATTGTCCGCATCCTTCTCGCGCAGGGAAATAAGCAAATCAAAATTTTGGATCTGATTTTCTTCCAACACATATCTTTTTAAGGCGTCGCCGCAATATACCGGAATTTTGTTGTTTGCGCTCAGGTAATTGCAAAAATCCTGATGTTCATTAATGACGATCAACTGATGATTGGAATTATTAAACATCTTGACCAAGAAATCGGCTTCGTGTTTTCCGCCTATTATTGCAATTCTCATATTCTATTCTTCTCTTCTAATTCTTTCGAATTCTTTCATTGACAGTTCGAAGGGAAATATCCCCTTAATGTTGGTGTTCTCCAATAATACCGCTTTATCCACGTCATTCAACCTCGCAAATATCTGACGGATTTTGAAAATGTTAAAAGCCATTTGGGAGATAAAAATGTTGGTGGAGTCGTCATCCGTGGTCACGATCAGCATTTTCGCGTCTTCAATCCCCGCTTTTTCCAAAGTGCTGATGTCAGCCCCGTTTCCTTGCATTTGATAGCCGCTGAAATTTTCATCCAATTTTCTAAATGAAGTCGCTTCTTCATCGATGATCACAATGTCTTCGCCTTCCAAAGACAATTTGGTAGCCAGGTTGGAACCCAGCCTTCCGCAGCCGATAACGATAATTTTTTTGTGATTCATTGCATCAGCCATTTTCCTTGACCACCTTTATTAATTTTATGAAGGCCAACGAAATGTATTCCGGGCCATTGTCCGTTTCGATCAACAAAAAACCATTTTCGATTTTTATGAATTTACCGCTGCTACAAA
>CAYQUB010000063.1:0-7490 GCA_964420625.1 uncultured Bacteroidales bacterium
TACCATTTTTAAGTAGTTTAAATTACTACTTGATTTATAATAGTTAATCACCTCATGGCGCTATTATAGCACTAAAAGATCCGCCCAACAATATGTAAATTTTGCATTTTCACTGAAAAACCTAAATAAAACCAAAAATCCGCATCCGGGAAAAACCGGGGATGCGAAAATGCTGCCACTGGCCACGAAAATGAGCAAATGCATACCGAGAATAAAAATATTATTGGTGGGAATTTTCATAATTGATCCGCTTTGATTCTCTTAAGCAAATCAATCACTTTTTCTTTTATTATTTCTCTTGTTTTTCGATATTCTTCAATCGGACCGCCGGATGGATCGGTCAATTCCCAATCTTCCCGGTGCTGGCAGGGAATGAATGGGCAGGCAACGCCGCAACCCATGGTGATCAAGATATCAATTTCTTGGGGGATTTCGCTAATTAATTTCGGTCTTTGATCGGACATATCAATCCCCGACTCTTCCATCACTTTCACCGCCAAAGGTTTTACTTCCGGATAATTTTCGGTTCCGGCCGAATAAACTTCAATCAAACTATTTCCAAAATGTTTGGCCCAAGCTTCCGCCATTTGCGACCTGCAAGAATTATGAGTACATACAAAGGCAACTCTTTTCATCATTTCCTCCCATATTAATGTGTCCATTTTTGAATGAACCGGATTTGCAAACGATCCAAAGATCGTGATAATTTTAAAGCCGACAACCTTTATTTTACTTTAGTTTACTACCTTTTAAGGGCAAATAAAAGAAAAATGCTCACCTTTTTCTGAGCATTATCAAATCTTCAAAATGGAGGCTCTAGCCGGAGTTGAACCGGCGATCACGGTGTTGCAGACCGTTGCCTTAGCCTCTTGGCGATAGAGCCATTAATCTGATCCTATGGTATTATAACAAAAGTAGCGGTCAATGTCAAAACAAAAAGGCAAGTTTTTCTTCATAAGGATGGCGGACTTCGCAATATTTTTCTTTTTTAACCTGGATTTAACCTGCTTCGGCTTTTGGATTTTACCTTGCTTGCGTATAATGGCCTTGTACTCAAAACATAATGATTGTGAAGGAGAAAATTAATGAAAAAAATGTTGTTTGCTTTGCTCGCTGTAATGGCATCCTTGAGCGCTTTGGTCGGATGCGCTGGTCAAGATTTTGATCCCCAAGGAAATATTACCGTCATTTCCCGAGAGGATGGGTCGGGAACCCGAGGCGCTTTCATTGAATTGTTCGGAGTGGAACAAAAAAATGAATTGAATGAAAAAGTTGATTATACCGTGGAAACTTCCGTGATCACCAATAGCACTTCGGTAATGATGACCAGTGTTCTTAACAATCCCCAAGCGATTGGTTACATTTCATTGGGATCATATAATGAATCAGTCAAAGCTTTAAAAATCGATGGTGTTGAAGCTACCGTCGAAAATATCAAAAACGGAACTTATAAAATATCCCGTCCCTTTAACATTGCTACAAAAGCGGGTCTTTCTGAAGTTGCTTCGGATTTCATAAACTTCATTTTATCCCAAGAAGGGCAAGCGGTCATTGAAGCTAACGGATATATTTCCGCGGTCGAAGGACAACCGTATTCAGGAATCAAACCAACCGGAAAAATCGTTGTTGGCGGGTCTTCTTCGGTTACTCCGGTCATGGAAAAATTAAAAGAAGCTTATTTGAAGATTAACTTCAATGCCACGATCGAGATCCAACTGAGTGACTCAACCACCGGAATGACGGGCGCGGCGGATGGAATCTTTGATATCGGCATGTCATCCCGAGCTTTAAAAACCAGCGAATTAGACAAAGGATTGGTCCCGACCATCATCGCCATGGATGGCATCGCCGTCATCGTAAACTCGAAGAACACTTTTGACAGCCTTACCACCGCTCAGGTCAAAGAAATCTATGTTGGCAATTTTGTAAATTGGAAAGAAATCACGGAATAAAATCGGCCCATAGTTTTTTTGGAAATCTGGTGAAAACCAAGATTTCCATTTTTCTCTTTTTAAGGAAGGCCTATCATGAAAAAGTATAAAGAAAAAACCATGAAGATTGTTTTTACCATCTCGGCGGGAATTTCGATTTTGGCGGTTTCCCTTATTTGTCTGTTCCTTTTTGTAAACGGGATCCCGGCCATGGCTAAAATCGGCTTTTTGGATTTTTTGCTGGGAACAAAATGGAAACCGGCCAACGAACTCTATGGAATTTTCCCGATGATCCTGGGGAGCATTTACGTTACGGCGGGGGCCATGATTTTCGGGGTTCCGACCGGAATTTTAACGGCCATTTTTTTGGCGCGTTTTTGCAACAAGAAATTATACCGAATAATCAAACCCGCCGTTAACCTTTTGGCGGGAATTCCGTCCGTCGTTTACGGATTTTTCGGATTGATGGTCATCGTTCCCGGAATCCGCATGCTGTTCGGAGGAAACGGGACTAGCCTGCTGGCCGCTTCCGTTGTTCTTGGGATCATGATCCTTCCCACCATCGTCGGCGTAAGTGAGGCGGCCATCCGGGCCGTTCCGGATAGTTACTACGAGGGATCTTTGGCTTTGGGAGCCAGCCATGAACGCAGTGTGTTTTTTGCGGTCGTTCCGGCCGCCAAATCCGGGATCATGGCCGGAGTGATTTTGGGGATCGGGCGGGCGATCGGGGAGACCATGGCCATCATCATGGTCGCGGGGAATCAAGCCGTTATTCCCACGGGTTTGTTTGAGGGATTACGAACTCTGACCGCCAACATTGTTTTGGAAATGGGTTATGCGGCGGATCTCCACCGTGAAGCCCTTATCGCCACGGCGGTCGTCTTGTTTGTTTTCATCTTGATCATCAATCTATGCTTTTCGTATCTGAAAAGGAAAGAAAAAATATGAAGAAAAGTAAATTGAAATCTTGGTTCTTAAGAATGATCGTTTATTTTTCCGCGGTTTTTACCCTTGGCACCTTAGTCTTTTTGGTAGGGTACATTCTTTTTAAAGGCCTTCCCCATTTATCTTGGGATTTATTCAGCTGGACTTACACCTCGGAAAATGTCTCTTTGTTTCCGGCTTTGGTCAACACCCTCACCATGACTTTGCTCTCCCTGTTGATCGCCGCTCCGTTAGGCATTTTTTCGGCCATATATTTAGTGGAATACGCCAAAAAGCGAAATAAATTCGTTTCCGTGGTGCGAATCACCTCTGAAACCTTGGCGGGAATTCCTTCCATCGTCTATGGTTTGTTCGGATATTTGCTTTTCGTAAGTGCTCTGGGTTGGGGATACTCGCTTTTGGCGGGGGCTTTCACCTTAGCCATAATGATCCTGCCAATCATCATAAGGACGACCGAAGAGGCCTTGAAATCCGTTCCTGACATTTATCGGGAAGGGTCGTATGGTCTGGGAGCCGGAAAACTCCGAACCATCTTCAAAATCGTTCTCCCCGCCGCGGTTCCCGGAATTCTCGCGGGCATAGTGCTTTCCGTCGGCCGAATCGTCGGCGAAACGGCGGCTTTGATTTTTACCGCCGGGACCGTCGCTCAGATCCCGGGAAATGTCATGGGATCCGGACGGACGCTTTCGGTCCATATGTACGCGCTTTGGAACGAGGGGTTGAATACCGATCAAAGTTATGCGACCGCCGTCGTTCTGCTGTTGATCGTCATCGGTTTAAATGCCTTGTCAAGTTTGATTGCCAAGAGGATCGGGAAAGGAACCAAAAATGGATAAAATAATTGTAAAAAATTTAAATGTTTTCTATGAAAACTTTCAAGCCATCAAGAACGCAAACCTCAACATTCCCGCGAATGAAATAACCGCTTTCATCGGCCCGTCGGGTTGTGGCAAATCAACCCTGCTGAAGGCTTTCAACCGCATGGACGACTTGGTCGAAGGGTGTCGGATCGAGGGATCGATCACGCTTGACAGCGAAGATATTTACGGAACCGTGGATATCAATTTGCTAAGGAAGAGAGTGGGGATGGTTTTTCAAAAACCGAATCCGTTTCCCATGAGTATCTATGATAATGTGGCCTTTGGGCCCCGGACGCACGGAAACTTCACCAAAGCCCAATTGGACGACATTGTTGAAAGATCTCTGGTTGATGCGGTCATCTGGGATGAAGTCAAGGACCGTCTCAATAAGAGTGCGCTCGGATTATCCGGCGGACAGCAACAAAGACTCTGCATCGCCCGGGCTCTGGCGGTTGAGCCGGAAGTTCTGCTCATGGATGAACCGACCAGCGCGCTGGATCCGATCTCCACTTCCAAGATCGAAGACCTTGCATTGGAACTGAAAAAAAAGTATACTATTGTCATAGTCACTCACAACATGCAGCAAGCCACCCGCATTTCAGACAAAACGGCTTTTTTCTTGCTTGGGGAGATTGTAGAATATGACAGCACGGATAAATTGTTTTCGAATCCAATGGATAAGAGAACCGAAGATTATATCACCGGGAGGTTCGGATAATGAGGACAAAATTTGATACTCAACTCGAGATTTTAAACAATGACTTGATCGCACTGGGGGCCATGTGCGAATCCGCCATCACTCTTTCAACAAAGGCTTTGCTTGACAACGATTTAGACAAAGCCCAACAAGTCATGGGAATGGACAAGGAAATTGGCCAAAAAAACCGGGAAATCGAAAGCCTCTGCCTGAAATTGCTTTTACAACAGCAACCGGTAGCCAAAGATCTGCGTTTGATTTCTTCGGCCTTAAAAATGATCACGGACATGGAAAGAATCGGCCATCAGGCTTCCGACCTGGCGGAAATCATTTCTTATACGGATGTCAGCGAAAGCCGGAACAGCGAAAATATTTATCAGATGTCGCAAGCAACCGTTAAAATGGTCACCGAAAGCATTGAAGCTTTTGTCAGCCGGGATCTGGACCGCGCCAAGGCGGTCATTGCTTATGATGATGTGGTCGACGATCTTTTCGTGAAGATCCGCGGCGATCTGATCAACTTAATAAGCAAAGACAAGAAACACGGGGAACAAGCCTTGGACATCATGATGATCGCCAAATATTTTGAAAAGATTGGCGACCATGCCGTCAACATCGCGGAATGGGTAGTTTTTTCGATCACCGGCGTTCATGAGGAGGTATCATGATTTATTGCGTTGAAGACGATCAAGGAATTCGTGAACTGGTAGTTTACACTTTGCAAAACACCGGTTTCCCAGCCCTGGGTTTCGAGAAAGCCAAAGACTTAAGGACGGCCCTGGCGAAACAAACTCCCGATTTGATCCTTCTGGACATTATGCTTCCGGAAGAAAACGGAATTGAGATCTTAAAAAAACTCCGGGCCGACTCCCTTACCAGAGCCATTCCGGTCGTCATGCTAACGGCTAAGGGAACCGAATATGACAAAGTCATTGGCCTGGACAGCGGCGCGGACGACTATATCGTCAAACCATTCGGAATGATGGAACTGATTGCCCGGGTCAAGGCCGTCTTGCGCCGAACCGAATCGAAAGCCGGAGCCGACCAGATCAGTTACGGGCCGGTGGTCATCAATCTTAAATCGCACAGTGTTATGGTCGATGGCTCTTTCATCGAATTGACCCTCAAGGAATTTGACCTTTTGCATCTTCTTCTCAAAAACACGGGCAAGGTTTTGACTCGCGACCAACTTTTGGAAAAAATATGGGGTTATGATTTTGACGGGGAAACCCGGACGGTGGACGTTCACATCCGGACCCTTCGTCAAAAATTGGGAGAAAACGGCCATATCATCGAGACCATTCGCGGCGTGGGGTACATCATCGGAGGATCAAAATGAAGCGAAAGATCTTCTGGGGAACCATTCTCGCCACCGCCGTCACCTTGCTTCTGACCGCGATTTTGCTGACAACCGTTTTTTATGAAAACATCGTCACGGAAATGCGTGAAGAACTGGTCATTGAGGCCAATTATATCGCCAAAGCCCTAAAAAGCGCGGACGATAATTATCTAAACGATGTCGGTTTGGTCAGCAAAAACCGAATCACGCTCATCGATTATGAGGGAACGGTTTTGTTTGATAATTTCGCGGATGTGGCGGAGATGGAAAATCATCTTGACCGTCCCGAAGTTCAAGAGGCCTTCGCCAACGGAACCGGCGAAGCCGTTCGCTTATCGGATACGGTTGGGGAAAGAACTTATTATTACGCCGTTCTGCTGACTGACGGAAAAGTCCTGCGAATGGCGGCCACCACCAAAACCGCCTTGGGAATTTTGACTCATTCCCTGATCTGGATCATTCTGACAGTGGCCGCAGTCCTGGCCATCGCCTTTGCCATAACGGCTTCGGTCACCAAATCGATCGTAAAACCAATTCTGAAACTCAATCTTGACAATCCGCTCGGAAACAATACTTACCCCGAATTATCGCCGCTTCTGCTTCGCATGGCCAGACAAAACAAAAAAATCGATGAACAAGTAACTGAACTGACGGAAAAGCAAAACGAGTTCGATGAGATCACCGAAAGCATGAATGAGGGTTTGGTTATCTTCGGAGACAGAAAGACCGTTTTATATGCCAACCGGACGGCTCGTAAATTGTTTAACAATGAAGCCCCGGAAGGGACCAGCTATTTAAAACTTTGTAGAGACATGGAATACATAAAAACCCTCGAAGATGCTTTCAACGGGATTTCCGCCTTTTCCAAGATCACTCTGCTGGGGCGGATTTACCGAATCTTGACCAATCCGGTCCTCCGTTCCGGAAAAACCAATGCGGCGGTCTTGTTTCTCATTGACATAACCGAAAAGGAACAAGCCGAAAAAATGCGACGGGAATTTTCCGCGAATGTCTCCCATGAACTGAAGACCCCTTTGACGTCGATCATGGGATACGCGGAAATAATTCAAAGCGGCATTGCCAAAAAAGAAGATTTTCCTCGATTTTCGAAAGAGATCTATTCCGAAGCTTCGCGGTTGTTAAATATGATCGAAGACATAATTAAACTTTCCCGCCTTGACGAAGGTGATCTCAAAAAGGAATTTACCCCGGTAGATCTGTATAAGGTCGCAAAATCCGTCCTTGACAGCCTGACCGGCGTGGCCTTCAAAAAAAACGTCACCATCACTTTGGAAGGCGAACATCATGTCATCAGCGGTTTCGAAAAAACTCTTTACGAGATGATTTTTAACCTTTGTGACAATGCCATCATCTATAATAAAGACGGCGGAAGCGTCGTCGTAACCATTACTGACATAAACAAGCGGATCGCCGTCATCGTCAAAGATACCGGAGTCGGAATCGCGGCCGAACATCAGGCCCGGGTATTCGAAAGATTTTACCGAATTGACAGCAGCCATTCAAAGGCTACCGGCGGAACCGGCTTGGGTCTTTCGATCGTCAAGCATACCGCGTTGCTTCATGAAGCCGAAATATTGATGGACAGTAAAGTCAACGTCGGGACAACGATCACCATTTTGTTCAAAGATACCATAAAATAAAGGGTGCTGTTAATTAATTAGTGGTTTGGTAAAAATGCGCTGTTAAAGAATTAGTGG
>CAYQUB010000064.1:0-7299 GCA_964420625.1 uncultured Bacteroidales bacterium
TTAGGCTCGGGTTCCGGTTCCGGCTCCGGTTCGGGTTCGGGTTCCGGTTCGGGCTCGGGTTCGGGCTCGTTTTCAACGGTCAAGGCGAAAGAAGCAGTGACGTCATCGCGGCCATAAACCCGGGCGGTGATGATGGCGGTGCCCGCGGTCAGGGCCATGACTTCCCCAAAACTGTTGACGGTCGCCACGGCTTCGTTATCGGAAGTAAAGCGGATGTCCAAACTTTGGCTCGGAAGAACGGTCAATTCCGGGGTAATCTCGTCCCCCACGGTCATCTTGAGCGTATCATAAGAATAAAGGATCTGGGCAACGGCGGCTTCGGTGCCGTAAGTCAGATCGAAATGGTAGACGACATCGTCGTAAATGTCCACGGCTTCCAAACGGACGTCATTCAGATGATATTTGTTTAATCCATCCAAAACGGCGGAAGTATCGGCGATGCCAACGGTTTTAAGCAAAACTTCATTTACATAAATTTTGTATTCTTTGAGTGGAACGTTGGCCAGCAAAGCCGAGGTCCACAAAAGCTGGATGTTTTCCAGGTCCGCGTCATCGATGTAAACATTTCCGATGGTCCCGTAAGGCAGTTTGGTGGATAAAGTAATCGGTTTTTCCAAAGTCGTTCCGTCTTTGAAATCGACGACCAAACGGTATTCATATAGTTCGTTCGGGGTCAGATCTTCGATCAAAAGGTTGGTCCGGTAGTTGGTATTGAGGTAATCATAACCGATGACATTGTCACTGGCGTCAATCAGATTGACGCTGTTGACGTATCCGTACCATTTGCTTCCCCAGCTGAAAGTCGCTTTGGTATTGTCTCCAACCACGGGAGAAAGAGTGACGGAATCCAGATATTCCTGCTTGTTGAAGGTTCCGGAAATGCTGGAAACGCGTTTCGCGGGAATGGTCACTTCGTCTTTGATGGCATTCGCGGAATTGATGGTCTTCAGATGCAGTCCGGCCGCATCCACTTTGAAGATCGTGACTGAACTTTCATGGGCGTATCCGGCTTCAAACAAAGGATTATTCACCAAATCATAAGTGGTTTTTGATCCGGCGGCGCCCCCGGTGATGTACACCGTGCCTTGGCGGGGATCGGTGGATTCGCCGCCTTCATAGACCGGAACGGTTCGGCAGTAAACATGATCATGGCCGGTGCAAACGACATCCACGCCGTATTTATCGAACAGCGGCTGCCAATTGGCGCGCAAAGCCGGGGAAAGATCGCCGTAGATGCTCCCGTAAAAGCTTCGGTGCATGAAGACGACAACATATTGCGCATGGTTGCTTTCCATGACTTCCGAAAACCAATCTTTTTGGTTTTGGTAGAGAGTCGGGCTTTTGTCCGCGGCTTCGCTGTCGATTCCAACGATCAGCACGTTGTTGTATTTGAAGAAATAACTGGAGTTTTCGACTCCGGTCGCGCCATTTTCCGGGTTGTTGTAAAAACCATTGTAAAAAGTGGAATTAAAAGAAACCGGCGTCGAGGAAGCATCGTAATATTCATGATTGCCGGGGACGACCGCGATCGGCATGTTTTTCAGATTGGATTGGTTGAAAAGCAAGGACCAATAGGACATGATCCCGGCCCGGTCAACGACATCGCCCGAAAAAATGGAAAAGCGGATGTCGGGATCGATCCCGAGGGCCTGAGTCGTAAAAGTGTTGAAGATGGCGGCCGTCGACTCGGAATAATATTGCGGGTCGGTCAAATAAAGAAAACTGAACGGCGCGTTTCCGGCTGCGGTCTTAAAGGAATAATTAGCCGAGAAGGCGGTCTTGCCGACCCGGTAAATGTAAGTGCTGTTCGGAGTAAGTCCGGTAAGGTCAGCTTCGCAGACATTCCGGCTGGTAAAGCCGGTGGTGGTGAAATTTTTTCCACCGTCACTGAACGAAGCATCCAAAGCAAAGGCCCGGCATTCCCCGGCGACCCGGGTCGCCTGAGAATATGTCGTGTCGGCCGCCAAAGTGTACTCCAGGAAACTTCCTTCCACGTCGGAATGCCAGTTGACATTCATCTGCGTGGCCATGTCCGCGCCCGGATTGGTAACGATGTAATAAGCTTCCAGGCCGGCAGCCTGGACCCCAAGGCTGAAAGTCAGCCCCAAAAAAACCAACAAGAGCATAAAACGACAAATTTTTTTCATAATAAATCCTCCACGATGGTTGTATATATTATACTAAAAACCAAGCTAAAAACCAAGGTCTTTATTAAAACAATCTCAAAATCGATGTTTTCAGATCCAATTTATGCTATAATTTATCTAGATAGGAGATGATGACATGAACAAAACTTTTAAAGATTACCTGGCGGTGAGCCCAGAAGTCCAAGGGGCTTTGGAAAACCACCAACCCATCGTCGCTTTGGAATCGACGATCATTTCCCATGGCATGCCTTATCCCCAAAATTACCAGACCGCTTTGGAGATCGAAGAATTGATCAGGTCCGAACACGCCGTTCCCGCGACCATCGCCATCATCGGCGGGGTCCTGAAAGTGGGCTTGACCCCAGAAGAAATCGAACACATCGCCAAAAAAGGCCTTGAAGTCATCAAGACTTCCCGCCGTGACATTCCCTATGTGGTGAGCCGCCATCTGGACGGAGCCACCACGGTCGCCGCCACTTGCATCATCGCTTCCTACGTCGGCATCAAGATCTTTGCGACCGGGGGCATCGGCGGCGTGCATCGGGGGGCGGCTTCGACTTTCGATATTTCCAACGATCTGGAAGAAATGGCCCGGACCAACGTGGCCGTTGTCTGCGCCGGACCGAAAGCCATCTTGGACTTGGCTTTGACTTTGGAATATTTGGAAACCAAGGGCGTGGAAGTCATCGGTTATCAGACGGACAAACTGCCGGCTTTCTATTCGAAGGCCAGCGCTTACAAAGTCAATCACCGGCTGGACGATCCGCAAGCCATCGCCGAACTGATCGATGTCAAACTGGAACTGGGGTTGCAGGGCGGAATTTTGATCACCAACCCGGTTCCCGATGAATTCGCCATGAGCGGCGAGGTCATCGATGCGGCCATTGATCAAGCTCTGGAGAGGATGAAAAACCTGGGTGTCTCCGGAAAAGACACGACTCCGTATCTGCTTGATCAGATTCAGAAGCTGACCCAGGGGGACAGCCTCAAATCCAACATCGGTTTGGTCAAGAATAATGCCCGGTTGGCGGCCCGGATCGCCCGCTGCCTTAAATAACCAACTAAAAAAAGTGTCGCTTTTTTGCGACACTTTATAAATTACCCAGGAAGCCGTTATTACTTACGTGAAACCTAAATTTCACCATGGTGGAAATCTCTAATGCACATTCCTGGGATTCTTATTAAAATAAGCCTTCACGCCAAACATGCCTCAATTTCCGATATTAAATCGTTCGGTTCGCATATATATAAAAAGGCGAACTCCCAAGGTACGATTCTATTATAAGGCCTGGGGAAGGAAATGTCAAAGGGGGTTGTTTTAATAGTCTAATCATAACACCAGCCGATCCCGAAACCGCCATATCCGAGATTGACGGCCACGACCGGCGAGACTTCTTTCGAAACTTTAATGGTAATTCCCTGAATCGCATTTTCGATGATGCCTTTGATCCTCAGGATCTTCTCTTCGGCCTGAACATGGGAAATGTAAATCATGAAACCGGATTGGGCTTTGGTCAAATCGATCTTGATCCGGCGGATGATCTCTTCAATCACCGCTTTTTCGGTTCGGAACTTGCTCATGATGTTGTTCCTGCCCTTAATGTATTCGATGATGGGCTTGACCCGGAGCAGATTTCCGATGGTGGCTTTGATTTTCGAAAGCCGGCCGGATTTTTTGAGAGCAGTCAGATTTTCCATGTTCATGAGGATGGTGGCATTTTCGCGATATTTGGCGCCAACCGCCAAAGCTTCTTCAATGGTTCTTCCCTTATCGAGTTCGGCGACGATGATGTGAGCGAGCATTTCCGCGCCCACGGAGGTCGAAAGGGTATCAAAAAGATGGATCCGAAGGCCGGTAATTTCCCGAGCGGCCAAAGAGGCGCTTCCGAACGAGCCGGACAAAGTCGAGGAAATGGTCATGCAAAGAATGTCGGTGGCTCCTTCCGCTTGCAATTTCAAAAAGGTCTGGCGATAAACTTCGGGCATCGGCTGACTCGAGGAAACCTTGGAGTCGGCGTAGACGGCGTTCATCACTTCTTTCAGAGTGATGTCGATCCCGTCCAAATAAGCGACGCCGTCAATGATGACATTAAGGGGCACGACGGTGATCCCATGGACCGCCACATAGTCTTCCGAAAGACTAAAGGTGCTGTCTGCTACAATTTTCAAATTCATTTTTTTCTCCGATTTTTCCAAAAAGTCTACCAATTTTTGGCTTTTATGCTATAATATTCATTGTTCGCTTCGTACATTTTTATTATACAACAAGAGTCGCATTTATGCATTTAATTTACTTTCGGTAAAATGACGATTTTGCATAAATGTGTTAGGAGACTAGAATGAATTATGTCAATGCCCAACATCGGTACTATTATCTCGACTATTATCTTCGGGAAAAGTACCACTGCAAAGTTTTCAAGGTAGCTTTAAACGGCAACTTCTCCTGTCCGAACCGGGATGGGAGCATCAGCACGAAAGGCTGCCTTTTCTGTTCGGAGAAGGGAAGCGGCGATTTCGCGGGCAATCCCAACGATCCGCTCAGTTCCCAATTTCAGATCATCAAAGGCGTCACCGGCCAGAAATGGAAAGACGCCAAGTACATCGCTTATTTTCAAGCCAATTCCAACACTTACGGTCCCATTGAGAAGATCATTGATTTGGCTGAACAAGCGATCAAACTGGATCCGGACATCGTGGCCATCAGTCTGGCCACCCGATGCGATTGTTTAAGCGAAGCCGTTCTCAATTATCTGGGAATGCTTAACCAAAGGATCCCGGTTTGGATCGAACTGGGCTTGCAAACGATCCACCCGGAAACCATGAAAGCCATGAATCTCGGCTATGATCTTCCGACTTTCCAAAGAGCGGTCAGCGAATTGCGTCTTCGCAACATCGAAGTCATCGCTCACATCATTGACGGACTGCCGGGCGAAACCAAAGCCATGATGTTGGAAACCGCGCAATTCCTGAATTCTCAGGACATTCAAGGACTGAAGATTCATTCCCTTTTCGTTTTAAAAAACACTCCGCTCGGAGACGAATACCTTAAAAAGCCGTTTCCGGTCTTGACCATGGAAGAATACGTGGACATTGTGAGCGAACAACTGGCGATCCTCAATGACCGTATTGTCATTCACCGGGTCAGCGGGGACGCTCCGGCCGAAGATCTGATCGAACCTCAGTGGAGCACCCAAAAGTTGGTGGTCATGAATGAGATAGACAAGGCCATGAAAAGAAAAAAATATCGCCAGGGATGCAAGTAAACTCTCCCATAACAAATCGTAAAAAAGCGTTGACCACGTTAGCGCTTTTTTCATGAGCCGATAAAAAGACAGACGCCGCAATTTTAATGAAATCCGGGTCTGTCCAAAGTTAAAAACCGCTTTTATAGGACGATGAAACGATGCTCAAAGAAATAATTAAGGATGACTTTCCTAGTGACGATGCCAATGAACAGGTTGTAATCATCAACGACCGGAACGAAATTCTCCTCCGTCGCCTTGCCAATCAACTCGTCCATTTGGGCGTTCATGCTAATGGGCACATTGTCCCGAAATCTTTTGAGCAGCGAGACCGGTTCTCTTTGGATCGTCTCCAAGGTCGATCCCGACGCTCTTAGTTTCCAAAGGATGTCCCCCTCAGTCAGCGTACCCACGTAATTGCCATCGCGGTTTAAAATCGGAATGGCGGTAAACCGGTATTGCTCCAGTTTATCCATGGCTTCTTTGATGGAAAAATCGTCATAAACGAAAACGACGTCATTTTTGGGCTTGATAAAAGCAAGAATGTTCATTATTTTTCTCCTTTCCAATAAATAATAATCTCCCATTTCCAAGGCGGGTTCCCCAACCGCCTGTCCAATTCAAATGACCCAAGACCCGCCCGGAATGGATCTTTTGGGGGAACTACAGACATTATTATAGCATATTCTTCCGAATTTGTAAAATCGGGGGATCGGACTAGGGAAAAGGCCCCCAAAACAAAAGCCCCAAGCGGAAGCCTGGGACTTTTAATGTTACAATTCGAAAGGGGTTTTATCCCAAAAGAGCCGCGATCGCCGCATTGTAATCCTCCAAAGAGGCATAGGCTTCGGCGATGTTCATGCTTCCCGCCATCTTTCCGGCTTCCGGAGTCACAACGACACCTTCGCTCAGGAATAGATTTTTGATCGCATCCAAGACCGCCGGTGATGAAGTTGTCCCATCAGTGGCGTTTTGGAAGTAATAAGCGGTCGGAATGGTCACGAACTTATTGTAGCTGACATGGAAATTGGCTCCGGTCGAAACCCGAACGAAATACATGGCGACGTTTACGCCGTTAAAAGTATTTCGCTGGATGTTGATGGCCACATAGGTATCCGTGTTGTTCATCTTTCCAACATGGATCGCCCGTCCGCCGATGGTTTCAAAGTTGTTTCCCAAAATGGCGACGGTTGCAGTCGTTCCCGGAAGCGGTGACAGCCAGTTGATCCAAATGGCATCGGTCCCAACAGTCTTGAAACGGTTGTTTTCAAACAGGGAATCGCCGGCCAGGCCCTTGGTCACGTCATTGATGTAAATGGCCCGGAGGACGACATTCTCGAACGTGTTGCCAACAAACCTGATTCCGGCGTTGTTGTCCAGATAAACGACGCTTTCCAAAGTGGTAGTCAGAATGGTAGTCGTAAAATAATTGTCCATGAATTGCAGATCACGGCTATAGCAGCTGGCGGCTTCCACGAAATAAATGAAGCCTTTTCCGCTGGCCAGTCCGGATTCAACCAGGTTTTTAGCAAAAGCAAACCCGTTAAGGTTGGTTTTGACGGCGGTAGACAATCCCGCGGTCCCGATGGTGTTCAGAACCTGCGCATTTTCCGCGAACTTAAATCCGCGTATTTCAAAATCCTCAAGTTCTTTTCTCAAAGTGATGGTGCCGGTCAAAATGGCTTCCGGAACTCTGGTTCCTCCATTCGGACTGATCTGGGCGTTTGGTCCCGCCAGGGTGATGCCGTTTTTGGAAACGGTAAAGGATTCTGCGTAAGTTCCCGGAAGAACGATGATGTTTTGGCCTTCAGCCGCCGCATTCAAAGCATCGGTGATGGTCGAGAAGGCATTGGTCATGTAAATCAGATTGATGCTGTTAACGACCAACACAACCAAACACACCCAACACA
>CAYQUB010000065.1:0-7235 GCA_964420625.1 uncultured Bacteroidales bacterium
ACAATTGATCCCGGATTTGTTCGTGGTCCCGGAATTCGGGCCGCTCGGGATGATCATTTTTGGGTCAACTTTCTACTCGCTTTTGATTGGCTATTTGATCATTAAAGCGGTTCGGAAAGTGAAAGACGGTACGGTGAATGTCTTCCTGTTTTTAAAGGCCCTTTCCTTGATCATTATTTTCGCCCTGGTCTTCCGGATTTGTTTCATTGGCGTTTTTGAAGTCAGATCAGTGATTGAATCGTTGGAGGGCAGCGAAATTCTTGGGATTTCGAGCGGGTGGACCATTTTTGTTGTCATAATGAAAACTTTGATCAACCAAGTTCTGGCGGCTCTTAACCTTGTGATCCTGTTTATCTCCATGGAATTGCTTGATCATTTGAAAACCGATTATTACAGTCCGGAAGTAAACAAGACCGCCCAGAAATTGGCGAAGATTTGTACGGTATCGGTATTAGCCATCGCCTTGTCTTTCATGGCCATCAATGTTCTACAACTGTCGTTCACAAAAGTGTTGCTGGCTTCGAACTTTGCGGTTCAAATTCCGCTATCGTCTCTGGCATTCGCGTCAGCCATGTGGCTTTTAGCCAATTACTTCAAAAAAAGCAGCCAACTCAGCGATGACAACAAGCTGTTCATATAGGAAAACATCATGGCAATAAAAGTATACCTTGAGGAAGCTTTGAAAAAGAAGAAAATGACCTCCAAGGAATTATGCGGATTGATTGGCATTACCGAAGCCAATCTGTCGATTTTGCGAAGCGGGAAAGCCAAAGGCGTTCGGTTCGCGACGATCAACAAGATCTGTCATTACTTGGAGTGCGATGTTGGAGACATTTTAAAATTTGATGGTGAAATGGAGGAAACTGATGATGAATAAAGCCAAAAAATTAGCGATTCTTGTTTTGATTTTTATAGGGGCCCTTGGGTTTTCCGGATGCCAATTGGCGAATGATAACGTTCCGGATGATATAATTGATGAGACCCCGACCGATATGCTTTGTGGCGTGTATCTTACCTGGGAGGCCTTAATTGTTCCTCCCTCAAGCGAAGGGCGGATTTATGCCACCCAAAACGTGACCGAATTCCCTGACGTAACCTTTGAATTTACCGGATATGAGGGAATTCCCTTTTATATCGCGAAAGTTTATGGAGGTCCGGGAGAAGGAGATGATTTTACCAGAACCGTTTCCGATGAACATGCGTTTGGGTGCAACACTGACATTCATGTGACGCAAAATGAAGACGGAACCAGTTTATCCGAACATTCCATTTCGGGAAAGGTTTTGGTAAGCGAAGAGTTCGGTGGCGTGTTTTATTTCAATGAAGTATATGAAACCGCAGAAGGGCTCATCTATATGACTCCGGGGAATATGGGAACCAGCATCCAAGCCAGCGGAATTAAAGTGACGCAAACTTTGTCTTCAACGCTCGAGTTTGATGGAGAGACCAAAACTAACACTTGTGAGATCACTGTGGAATGCGTTGATCCCTTGCAACAAGCAATCATTAGAGAGATGAGCTCAGATAATCAATTGCTGTTCTCGAGTGTCATTACGGAAGATGTGATTCCCGAAAACATCACGTTAAAAGTGGATACGGCTTATGTAATTGTTGAAGAGTATTATTTGGATGAAGAAGGCGGAACCAGAATCACCCGCACCATCATGGATTACATCGCCGAGCGGGAATTGGGATACGGGTACATCGTTTTTGATGCCAATGGGATTGCTTCTTCAGAATATGTGAGAATGAACAAAGCCGATTAGAAATGATTTGTTATTAACCGCAAAAACAATTGCGGTTTTTTTATTTTCTGATTGAAGACTGTGATATAATATTGCCTAGGGGGTTAATGCCATGAAAACCATCATTACTGAAAAAGCACCAAAGGCCATTGGGCCTTACAGCCAAGGGCTCTTGACCGGAAAGACACTTTACGTATCCGGGCAGATTCCCTTTGATCCGAAAACCATGAAACTGATTTCCGAGGACATCAAGGACCAAACCAAACAATGCTTGGAAAACATCCTGGCCATTGTTGAAGAAGCGGGAATGAAAAAGGAAAACATCGTTCGCTGTGGGGTGTTCATGACCAATTTGCAAAACTTCCAAGCCATGAACGAAACTTACGCGACTTTCTTTGGCGAACACAAACCAACCAGAGCCGCCGTGGAAGTAAAAGCTCTTCCAAAGAACGTCCAGATCGAAATTGATGCCATCGCGGTAAAAGAATAATTTTTAAAATGAACCATGGTTTATTTGACCATGGTTTTTTATGTTGCTTTAATAAACGAAGAGTGATATTATGCTTTTGTAACCAATGCAAGCATTACTTGCTTAAAAAGTGTGCCATTCAATCACCGCTTGATAGGCAATACGCGCAAGCGATGTTAAAATCATGGTTGTAAAGGAGGTTCTTTACATGAACGACAAAACAATTATAGGTACAAACATTGTTCGGCTGAGAAAAGAAAAGGAATTGACGCAAGGTGATCTCGCCGATCTGCTTTTTGTTTCGCATCAAGCCGTAAGTCAGTGGGAACGGTCCGAAACCTATCCCGATGTCTTTTTGCTTCCGGAACTCGCGAAAGTATTCGGAGTCAGCATTGATGAACTGTTTGGAGGAGAAGGAGCCAAGTCCGGAATTGAACCCAAACCGGATGACAAACTGCGGATGGTCCTTTTCATCGGTGACAAGATCATCAAGAGCCGGGATGTGGCCAGCCGGGCGGTTTCCGAAAACAAGATCTCATTTGAATATACTGGGGAAGCTTTGGCGGTCGAATGCTGGTCAGACATGATCTTAAACGGGAATGTGAAAGGCTCAATCAACGCCGGAGATGACGTCACGGTTTTGGGATCGGTCGATGGTAGCATTAATTGCGGCGACGGCGCCACCATCAGCAAAGACGTTAACGGCAGCGTGAACGCCGGTGATTCCGTCACTTGTGAAGGAAACATTGGCGGTCCGGTCAACGCCGGTGACGCCATTCGTTGCAGTGGCAGCATTCAAGGCAATGTTTCGGCGGGTGATAACATCAACTGCGGCGGGAACATTCACGGTAATGTCCGTTGCCAAGGCAGCATCCGGATTGAAGGAAGAATCATTTCCGAAGAGGAATGATCAAGAAACTATGTTTCGCTGCGAAACATAGTTTTTTGTTGCCCCCGCCAATTTGACATTACCCTCCAATACTGATAAAATATCTCTATAAAAACTTGAAAGAAAGTTGGATTGCATATGGTAATTACCATCGTCACCGATGTTTTGGGGGCAGAAAACAACGGAACCACCATTACGGCGAAACGCTTGATCGAGAACTTAAAAAAGCGCGGACACGCGGTAAAAGTCGTATCCCCGTGGGAAACTGACGAACCCGGGTATTACGGCGTCGGAAAAAGGAATTTTTGGATCTTCAACAAGTACGTAGCCAAAAACGGAGTCGTGCTGGCCAAAGTCAACAAAAAGATGCTCAGAGAAGCCATGACCGGAAGCGACGTCGTTCACATCATTCTGCCATTCCAACTGGGGATCGCCGCCGAGCAAGTGGCCAAGGAACTGAATATTCCAACCACCAGCGGGTACCATTGCCAAGCCGAGAACGTCACTTCGCATTTTGGGTTGCAAAATGTTGAATTCATCAATCACTTCATTTACCGCCGTTTTTACCGCAAGTTTTACAAGCATCAGAATTTCGTTCATTGCCCTTCGCAATTCATTGCGGAAGAACTCCGAAAGAACGGATACGGAATGGACCTTCGGATCATCTCCAACGGAGTGGCAGAAGATTTTCATGAGAAAACGGTTTTCAAGCCCCAAGGTCTCGAAGACAAATACATCATTCTCTCCATCGGCCGTTTGGTACATGAAAAACGTCATGACATTCTCATTGATGCCATAAAACTTTCCAAACACGAAAAGGACATCCAACTGATCATTGCGGGTCTGGGACCGCTCGAAAAACAGATAAGGCAACGGGGGAAAAGTTTGATCAACCCCCCGATCATCGGTTTCCATTCAAAAAACGATTTGATCGACATCATCAATTACGCAGATATTTACGTTCATCCCAGTGACATCGAAATCGAATCCATCGCTTGCATCGAGGTCATTACCTGCGGATTGGTTCCCATCATCTCGGACAGCCGGAAATCCGCCGCCAACTCTTTTGCGCTTTTGGAAGAAAACTTGTTCAAGGCCGGAAGCCCGTCCGACTTAGCCAAAAAAATCGATTATTTGATTGATCATCCCGAGATCAAACAAATAATCCAAAAGAAATATTTGGATTATGCAAAACCGTTCCAAATGAAGATTTGCGTGGATAAAATGGAGAAAATGTTCAAGGATGCCGTTGCCAAACAAAATGGACAAGCCCTATGAAGAAAGTCGTATACGGAACCGTCCGATATTACGAAGACGAAGCCACCGCGGATTTTCTGATTACCAAGGTCAACCGGCAAGTCACCATCGATGGCAACTATCGGTATCTGAGTGAGAACCTTTTTTATAAGATTTTTAGTTTCCTGCTTTATTATTGCATCGCCGCTCCGGTTTTGCTGGTTATTACTTGGTTCAAAGGCATTAAGGTTTATGGCCGAAAGAACATCCGAGGTTTAAAAACCGGATATGTCATGTACATCAATCATACGAATCCCATTGATGCTTTCCTGCCGCAGGTGCGTTATGCCCGACCCCGCCGCGGTTACATCATCGCGAACAAAGACGCCGTGTCAATCAAAGGCATCGGGTGGCTGGTGAAAGCCCTGGGGACCTTTCCTCTTCCCGACACCAAAATGGGATTGGTCAACATGACCAAAGCCATCGGCACCATTTTGTCGGACCGAAAAGTCCTTGTCATATATCCGGAAGCGCATGTTTGGAATTATTTTACCGGACTAAGGCCCTTTCCCCTGACCAGTTTCAAATTCGCTGTCAACAACCATGTGCCCGCCGTTCCGGTGGCCGCCACCTATCGGAAGCCAACCGGACTTTTCAAAGATTACAAGTACCCGCGAATGCATGTTTTTGTTGGAAAACCGATTTATGAAGACCCGAATCTGACGGCTCAGGAGAACATTCAAAGGATGCATGATCTGACGGTCGAGTTTATTTTGGAAAAATTGGGAAACCCGGAAAACGTGGCGCTTTACAATTATGCGAAAAAAGAATAATTAATCCTTTAAAACGGTTTGAAATGCAAACCGTTTTCTATGTTTTATGGACATAAAGGTCCCTTTGTGTTAAAATAACGTAGTATAAAATTCAAAGAGGAGAAATTATGCTTGAAATAAAGAATTTATCAAAAACTTATTCCGGAGGAAAACTGGCGGTCGATGACATTTCACTGTCGATTGGATCCGGAGAAATCTTTGGGTTCATCGGCCCCAACGGAGCCGGAAAGACAACAACCATCAAATGCGTGGTTGGGATTTTGGACTTTGAAAAAGGTGAGATTTTGGTTGATGGAAAATCCATCAAGAAGCAACCAATCGAGTGCAAACAAGTCGTCGCTTACATCCCGGACAACCCTGATTTATATGAACAACTGACCGGGATCCAATATTTGAACTTCATTTGTGACATTTACCGGATCTCCGCGAAAGACCGAAATGAAGACATTACCAAATACGCCGATCTTTTTGAGATAAAAAAGAACCTTGGCGATTTGATTTCTTCTTATTCTCACGGAATGAAACAGAAACTGGCTTTGATTTCGGCTTTGATCAGAAAGCCGAAACTGTTGATTTTGGATGAACCGTTCGTTGGGCTTGATCCCAAAGCTTCTTTCTCGGTCAAAGGAATCATGAAGGAAATGTGCTCGCATGGCACCAGCGTCTTTTTTTCGACCCATGTTTTGGAAGTTGCTGAAAAATTGTGCGATCATGTAGCCATCATTCAAAAAGGCAAGATCATCGCTTACGGAACCATGGAAGAAGTAAGAGGAGATCAGTCGCTTGAAGAAATATTCCTGGAGTTGGTCAACCATGAGTAATTTCTGGACGCTTTTAAAATTCAATTTGATCCATACCCTTAACTTGAACAAACTGAGATCAAAAACCAAGGAAAGCAAAACTTCGCTGATCATGGTCATTCTGGTGATCCTTGGGGGAATCGGCGGGTTTGGGCTTTCGTTCTTATATTTGTTTATGTTCGGGTCAGCGCTGAACGAAGGCGGGTATCCGCAGTTGATTCTGCTTTTGGGCATCGTGGCCGGCTTCATGTTCATTCTGCTGATGACCATTACCAAAGCCAATGGATCGCTGTTCCGCAGCCGTGATTATGATCTGCTGATGTCGCTGCCAGTAAAACCGGCGGCTATCGTTGCCAGCAAGCTGGTTTACATTTTGGCCATCAACTATTTCATGTTTGCGCTTGTCTATGTTCCATCGGTAATCGTTTATGCAATCTTCAATGCTACCAATGCCACATTTTGGCTGTTGGTGTTTCCGACTTTCTTGTTGGTTCCGATGCTTCCGATTGCGGTATCCAGCGTTATCGCCTACCTGTTCGGATTCATTACTCCGAAGATCCGTTATAAAAACCTTACGTCGATTCTTTTCTCGCTTTTGATTTTGTTTTTGTTCATGTATGCCAGTTTTCAATCGACCGTGATCGAAGAAGATCCGACCGCTTTCGCCACCTTCATGAAAGGGATCCTCGGGAAGATTTATTACCCGGGCGAGATTGCTTTCGCTGGCATGCTTGGCGATTGGAAGAGCTATTTGATTTTCGTTGCCATCTCGATTATTCCTTTCGCGGGATTCGTTTGGCTGATCTCCAAGAATTTCGTTGGCGCCAACTCGCGCGGAAACAGCAGCTATGTCAACAAAAACTTTCATTTGGGGGTTCAGCATTCCACCGATCAAAGAAGGGCTTTGATCATCAAAGAAATGAAAAGATATTTCGGTTCCTCCATTTATGTTCTTAACACTTTGGTGGGGCCGATCATGTCCACTTTCTTCATGCTGTTTATGTTTTTCGGAGAAAATTCCCTGGTCGCGTCCATTCCCGAAGCTGACTTGAGCAGCGAGATTCTGGCGATGGTGATTACCGCGATGGTAATTTTCTCGCTGGGTATGACTTCCACGACTGCTGCTTCCATTTCCATTGAGGGAAAACAGTTCTGGATCTTGAAATCTCTGCCGGTTCCGACGGAAGACATATTTTTCGCGAAGATTTTTGTTAATCTGTTCATTACCATCCCCTTTCTGATCGTGGATGTCATTTTATCTTT
>CAYQUB010000066.1:0-7047 GCA_964420625.1 uncultured Bacteroidales bacterium
GAATCGGGATCTGCCCCCAGGTTCCCCGTTTCACATAAATGGAAAATAAAACGGTCGCCAGGAAAGTCACGATGCCGATGACCCAAGCCCAGTTTTGCATGCTTGGTTCCGCGATGCCGGTGATGTTGGTCAAAGCGACACCCGCCAAACTCAGACCGATGATGATGGCCATCGGCCCGGTTACGGAAGGCGGCAGGATCTTTTCGATTTTTTCCATGCTGGCTTTTCTGACGATCAATCCGACCGCGATCGAAACCAATCCCGAAAGAATGATTCCGAACTGGGCTTGACCGATCAGGTTGTTGGAAGCCACGCCATTGGTCCAAGCTTCAGCGGTGGTTATGGAGCAAATGGCCGCGATGTAAGAAAAGCTTGACCCGTAATACAGCGGGATCTTCCGCTTGGTGACCAAAATGAAACACAAGGTTGCCAAACCGCTGGCAAAAATGGTCGTCGAAACGTGGAATCCCGTCAGCAAGGCCACCAAAACGGTCGCCGGGAACATGACGATGATTTGTTGAAAGGCAAATAAAACCAATTTGAAGAATGTGGGCCTTTCGTCAGGCAAATAGCCAATGATCTTTTCTTGTTTTTCCATAATTTATTCTCCTTCTTCTTTTATAGTCAATTTTTCAAAAAAAGACGAATCATCGAAATGATTTCGTCTTTTTGGATTTAAATTATTCCCGCGGCACTCAAAGCATTAAGAACAAAATAAACGATAAATAAGGCTGAGCTTCCCCAAACGATTGGGTGGATTTCTTTGGCTTTTTTGGTGCATAATTTAACGATGACGAAGAAAATGAAACCAAAAGCAATACCCATGGAAATGTTATAAGACAAAGCCATCAATACGCCCGCGAAGAAAGCCGGAACGGCTTCTTCGAAATCGGTCCAGTTGATTTCTTTGAAACTTCCGACCATCATGATACCAACGACGATCAACGCCGGAGCAGTAGCTGCGGATGGAATGATGCCAACGATCGGTGCGACCAGAATGCAAAGAGCAAATAAGATGGCGGTGAAGACGCTGGTTAGGCCGGTGCGTCCGCCCGCTTCGATTCCGGCTGCGGATTCGATGTAAGTGGTGGTGTTGGAAGTTCCGAAAACGGCTCCGACCGATGTGGCAATGGAATCAGCGAATAAAGCTTTTTCCATTTTGGTTTTAAAGCCTTTTCCGTCTTCAACGGCCAGCAGATCCTCATCGGTGAAAATTCCGCTTTGACGGCCGGTTCCGATGAAGGTTCCGATGGTGTCAAAGGTATCGGTCAAACTGAAAGCGAAAATGGCCATTAGTGCCAATGGCAAACGGCTGACATCACTGAACAAAGAGCCGATGCCGTTAAACGCTTCTCCGAACAAAGGAGCGTGAGTGACTAAATCGGCGTCGGTCCAGGTCGTGAACATCTCAACGAAGGGTTGGCCGATGTTCCATGTCAATCCCGAAAGGGAAGTGACCTTCAGCGGAATGCCGATAATGGTAGTGGCAATGATGCCGATGAGGATGGCACCCTTGACCTTTAATAATAGCAAAGCGGTGGTAATGATCAAACCAATCAGCGCTAAAACGATGTTAAGATTGTTAAAAGCGGCCAGTCCCGGAACAGCGCCGAAGCTGATCGCGCCGACGTTTAATAATCCGATGTAAGCAATGAAAATACCGATTCCGCCGCCGATGGCATTTTGCAAACTCTTTGGAATCGCTTTGATGATGGCTTTTCGAACTTTGGTAACGGTAATGACGACATTGATCAGTCCGCAAATGAAGACCAGAGCCAAGGCTTCCTGCCAAGTGAATCCCATTCCGAAACACACGGTGTAGGTAAAGAAGGCATTCAACCCCATTCCCGGAGCTAGAGCATAAGGAACATTCGCGAATAAACCCATGACCAATGTCCCGACGACAGTGGCAATGATGGTGGCCAGGAACACACCGTTGATCGGCATTCCGGTTTGGGAAAGAATTCCCGGGTTCACAAAGATAATGTAAACCATAGCGAAGAAAGTCGTCGTACCCGCAATCAATTCTTTGCTAACAGTCGTGCCATTCTCTTTCAACTTGAAAAAGCTGAGAATTTTGTTCATCTTGTAAATGATGACCTTTCTTTCTTTATTTAGTTTTGACAGCAAATAAAAAAGCAAGTATACGGAGATACTCGCCAATAAATTCACAAACTAAAAGAATGGTGAATTGACCAATAGTCAAGCAATTTACGGCTGCTTGGTAGAAACTCTGGATCCATATCATCCACATTATATTGGCGAATGCTATTAAATTTACAGTAACAAAACTATGGCTCTATGATACTCCTTTGGAAATCAAAAAACAAGCCCAAGTAAATGTTTTCATTCGATTTTTTTACTTCCTGACGGCTCATAAGGCTTTAGCCCTTTCCAAACGAAAAAGCCAAAAGAAAAAATGAACGGGCAGCTATTTTGATTTTTCAATATTGTTTTGCGGTTTCTTCGCCCTTCAAGACCCTTAAAGCGCCGTTGACCAAGGCCGCCATCTCGTCTTCTCCCGGGTAGATGACCGGGGTAACGATTTTTTCAAGCATCATTTTGATCATTCCCATCAGCGGGGCGTTGTAAGCCAGTCCGCCGGTAATGATCACGTCATCAATGAAACCTCCGGCCGCGAAATAAACCGCGCCGATCTGCTTGACGATCTGATAGGCCATGGCTTGAAAATAGAATCGGGCCTCTTCGTCGCCGCTATCGATTCGTTTTTGAATCTCAATGCCGCTGCTCGTTCCCAAATACGAGACCAGCCCGCCTTTGGAGACCAACAGGCGTTTGATTTCGTCCTGGGTGTATTTTCCCGAAAAACATAATTCCGTGAGACTGAAAATCGGAAGCGTTCCGCTTCTTTCCGGAGAAAAAGGTCCTTCTCCGCCGAGAGCGTTGTTGACATCGACGACCTTTCCTTGTTTGTGCCAACCGACGGAAATTCCTCCGCCCAAATGAACAACGATGAGACTCAAATCTTCATACCGCTTTCCGCGGTCTTTGGCGTACTTCCGGGCCACGGCTTTTTGATTCAAAGCATGGAAAATGCTGATGCGTTCAATGCCTTTCAAGCCGCTGACGCGGGCCAAAGCCGAAAGTTCGTCTACGACCACGGGGTCGACGATATAAGCGTCCTTTCCAACCGTTTTTGCGAGTTCATAAGCTAGGATCGCTCCCAAATTCGAAGCATGATTTCCGTATTTGGCCGAAACCAGGTCCGCGATCATTTTTTCGTTGACCAGAAAAGTTCCGCTCTCGACCGGGCGGACAACCCCGCCCCGCCCAACAAACACATCAATGTCTTCCAGGCGGATCTTTTGTTCCTTTAGAAAATCAATTACCAAGGCTTTTCGGAAGTCCTTCTGTTCATAAATGGTTTTGTATTGGCCGATGACCTGGATGTCATGACGCAAGGTCTTTTCCATTTTCAGATCGTGGTCAACAAACAGTCCAAGTTTGGTTGAAGTTGATCCGGGATTAATGACTAAGATTTGATAAGCCATATTGATATACCGCTCCTAACGCAATCGAGTAAAGTTTGGATTGGCGGGAATCAGCCCGGCTGGTCAAAACGATGGCATTGGTGGCCCCGATGACGATCCCGGCTGATTCGGCTTTTCCAAGAAAGACCGAAGTTTTGTAAAAAACATTTCCGGCGTCGATCCCCGGAAAAACCAGAATGTCGGCTTGTCCGGCCACTTCGCTATGGATGTTTTTATGCTGTACCGCTTCCATCGAAACCAGATTGTCAATGGCGAATGGTCCGTCCACGAGACAGTCTTGGATAAAACCTTGCTTATATAAATTCACTATTTCCGCGGCTTCCACCGTTGATGGCATTTTCGGATTGACTTTTTCGACCGCGGCCACAAGTCCGACTTTCGGTTTTACATAGCCCAAAGTTTTTGTCAGTTTCACTGCGTTTTCGATGATGCTGATTTTATCTTCCACCGATGGTGCAATGTTCATGGCCCCGTCGGTGACGAAAAGGATCCGATTGAAATCCGGATAAGAAATCAAACCCACGTGGGAAAGCAGCTTCGATTCGCGGATCCCCAGTTCCTTGTTCACGACGGCTTTTAACAATACTTTCGTGTCCAACAACCCTTTCATCAGAAGGTCGCCCTTCTTGGCCCGAATCAGTTCCATGGCCTTAAAGGACGCTTCTTCATCGGAAGCGCAATCAATGATCTCATATTTATCCAGATCGTAACCGTTTTTTTCGATGATGGCAACGATCATCGGTTTCGGACCGAGCAAAATCGGATGGATGATGCCCATCTTTAAGGCTTCATTGACGGCGTGGATGACGAATTCGTCGTTGGCCGCTACCACCACCAGTTTCTGCTTCGGAAGGTTCTTGGCTTTGGCAATGATTTCTGATAGTTTTTTCAAAGTTATTTACCTATTTTTGAGACAAATTCTCTACCTTGCCGGATGGCTTTTAAATTGATCTCCAGATACTGCTGTTTATTTTCTCCCAAAATGTGCTTTAAGACTTCTTCAATGATCTCATCGGAGAAATCATCGTTCAATTGCAGATAAGCTCCCAAAATGATCATGTTGGCGACTTTGGTGTTTCCCAGTTCCGCCGCCATGTCGCTGGCGGGAAGGGGATAAACCCTCACTTGGTCTTTTTTTACTTTCCCGTCAATCAGCGAGGAATTATAAATTATTTCCCCTCCCTCAAGGACCTTATCAATGTACTTGGCCAAAGACGGTTTGTTTAAAACAATCAGCGTATCAGCTTTCGAAAAAACCGGCGAATTTATCAGCGATGGAGAGAGTGTGACGGAACAATTGGCGGTTCCGCCCCGAGTTTCCGGTCCGTAAGACGGATACCAAAGACTGTTTAATCCGGCCTCGACTCCCGCGTAAGCCAGAACTTGGCCGATCATCATGACCCCTTGCCCGCCGAATCCGGCGATCGTTACCCTTTTGGTTTTATTCATGCTGTTCACCGCTGTCTTTGAAAACTCCGAGCGGAAAATACTTGGACAAACTTTCGTCGACCCATTTCATGGCCTCCATCGGGGTCATTCCCCAGTTGACCGGACAAGTTGACAAAAATTCAATCATGGTAAAGCCTTTTTTGTCAATTTGATATTGGAAGGCCTTGCGAATGGATTCTTTGGCTTTCTTGACGGCTTTCGGACTGGTAAGGGAGCAGCGTTCAATGTAAGCGGCTTTGGTGATGGTCGCAAACATTTCCGATATTTTGATTGGCATGCCATGGTCGATTTCGTTTCGGCCAAACGGCGAAGTGGTCGTCTTCTGTCCGATCAATGTGGTTGGGGCCATTTGGCCACCGGTCATCCCATAGATGGCATTATTCACGAAGATAACGGTAATGTTCTCGCCCCGGTTAGCTGCATGGATGGTTTCCGCGATCCCGATCGAAGCCAGATCACCGTCGCCTTGGTAAGTGAAGACGACATTATCCGGATGAGTACGCTTGATGCCGGTTGCAACCGCGCAAGCCCGTCCGTGAGCCGCTTGGATCATGTCACAATTGAAGAAAAAATATGACATTACCGAACAGCCAACACTGGCGACACCAATGGTTTTATCCAAAAGGCCCATTTCTTCCATTACTTCCGCGACCAATTTATGGATGATGCCATGGGTGCATCCCGGACAATAAGATAAAGCCGTGTCCGTCAGCCCTTTGGTTTTTTGATATACGATATCAGTCATGGGACACCTCTTTTTTAAAGTTCTTTACGGCCAAGACGATCTCTTCCGGTTCCGGAAGCATTCCGCCGGTTCTTCCAAAAAAGCGAACTTTGTATTTTCCGTTATTGGCGATTTTAACGTCTTCGATCATTTGACCCATGCTCAGTTCACAGCACAAAAGGCCTTTGCATGAGGATGGAATCTTTTGAAAGGCTTTTTCCGGGTACGGCCAAATGGTAATCGGCCGCAGGATCCCCACGTTGATGTTTTCTTTGGCCAAAAGTTCAATGGCCGAACGGCAGATGCGCGACATGGTTCCGTAAGCCACGATCACAAATTCGGCTTTGTCCATATTGATCAATTCGAATTTTTGCTCGTTTTGAATCATTTTCTGGTATTTGGCATCCAGCTTTTGATTATGTTCTTCCAGTTCGTTCGGATCCAAATGCATGGAATTGACGACATGACGCCGGTTTCCGATCCCGCTTCCAACCACCGCCCAGTCTTTCGGCGCAAGATTTCGCTTCGGGATTTCCCGATCCATGTCGATCGGCTCCATCATTTGGCCAATCAAGCCATCAACGGCGACCATGACCGGATTACGGTAATAATCCGCGGCTTCGAAAGCCCCTTTGACGACATCGACGGTCTCTTGAAGATTTTCCGGCGCGAAAGCCAGCACATGGTAGTCGCCATTGCCGCCCCCTCGGGTGATCTGATGATAATCCGATTGCGAAGGTTGAATTCCTCCGAGCCCCGGCCCGCCCCGCATGACATTGATGATGACGCACGGCAATTCGGCTCCCGCCAAATAAGTAATTCCTTCTTGTTTGAGGGCGATCCCCGGCGATGATGAACTGGTAAGAGCCCTCTTCCCGGACCCGGCGGCCCCGTAAACCATGTTAATGGCCGCAACCTCTGATTCCGCTTGAAGGAAAACCCGGCCTTCTTGTTTCATATATTTGGACAAATATTCGGAAATTTCGTTCTGCGGAGTGATCGGATATCCGAAATACGCATCACAGCCGCCTTTCATGGCGGCGAGGGCAATCGCTTCGTTGCCTTTCATCAAAACTTTTTTCATAACTTCACCCCTTCAGTTTTTCCACGGTAATTACCGAATCCGGGCACATGATGGCGCAAAATGCGCAGCCGATGCATTTTTCCGGATCGGTCACCATTATTACATTGTAGCCTTTTTCGTTAATGTGGGTTTTATCCATTGCCAGGACTTTGGTTGGACAATACCCGATGCAAAGCAGGCATCCTTTGCATTTTTCATAATCAAAAGTGATTTTTCCTTTGGCCATTGTTACCTCCTATAGCCATTCTTTTGGTAGAGATGATTTCATTTAGTTCTAT
>CAYQUB010000067.1:0-7040 GCA_964420625.1 uncultured Bacteroidales bacterium
CATTAACGATGAACCCGTCGATGACGGCCTGATAATTCACTCCCGGAGCATAAGGCATGTCACTGCTTCTGCAGGTCCCAACGTTATTGGCCGTCGCCAACCGGTATCCCTCGGGCAGATCGGCTTCGGTCAGCACATAGACCCAAACCGGAACTTTCTGTTCGGTCGGGAACAAATTGATGCTGCCGGCGATGTCATGGTTGAAATCTCCCCCCACGATCACGTAGTTGTCTTTTTCCGCTTCCAGAATGACGTTAAGAGCCGCCAACTGGGCCTGACGGACTAGTCCCCCGGCGTCGTAAGCGGACATGTGAATGTTGATCAGCACCAAATCAATTCCCGAACTGGTGGGAATTCGGGCCAACAAGAAACAACGGTCCAAATCAAAGAACTTGTTTGGGAACGAATCATCGATCGGCAGTTGGTGCCGAACGGCGGAATCAATCTGATATTTCGAAAATGATACGATCCCCGATTGGGTTTTTCCGATCGGATCATGAAACGGATAAAACAGATAGGCAGAATGAAAATTCTCCGCGAAAACCGAACCATAACCGGTCAGATTCGCGCGAATTTCCGCCAATTGGTCAACACCGTAACTGCGGTTGGCTTTGACGTCTACTTCCTGGAAAAACAGAAAATCGGGAGCAAACGCCGAAACCGTGGCGATGGCGCCGCTGGTATTGGTGTTGACGACTTCCCAATTTTTGGCTTTTCCGCTAACACCGTGAATCTTCTCTCCGGTCAGCATTTCGCCGCTATCCATGAAAAAAGAGAATTCCGGATCATAAGCCCCAAAGCCTATGTTGTAAGTTGTAATGACATATTCTTCGGTAACATCAAGCACGGCCGCCTGGTTGGTTTCCGGAACAATGGTCGTTTCATCATCGATTCGGTAATATTGGACGCTGATGTAACCAACATATCCCCCAACGACGACCAAAAGAAAACCAAGCAAAATGAGCAGCCAGCGTGAGGTAATTTTAATTATTCTTCTGACCATTGTCTTTTTCGCTTTCTTCGTAATACTTTACGAGTGCTTGGGTACCCAAATCCCCAAGCCCTTCTTGGGCCAGTTTGGCGTACATGTCGCGAACGGTGTGCAGCATTTTCAAGTCAATGCCTTTGTTTTCGGTCTCATCAATGGCCAAATTCATGTCCTTGATGAAATGCTTGATGAAGAACCCCGGGTTCATGTCTCCGGATAACGCCCGCGGAGCCGATACTTTCATTTGCGTGCTGGCCGCGCTGCCGGTATTCCAAACCTCGATCAGAGTCTTGGGATCCAGACCGTTGGCTTTCGAATAAGCAATCATTTCGCTGACCGCTGCGATGGCCCCCGCGACCCCGATTTGGTTGGCCAGTTTGGCGTGTTGCCCAAATCCCGGTCCGCCCACGAAGACGACGGTTTTTCCCATCGCTTTCAAAATCGGCAGAACTTGGTCATAAGCGTTTTGGTCGCCCCCTCCGAAAATGGTCAGGGTCCCTTCCTTGGCGCCGAGGTCGCCGCCGGTGACCGGACAATCCAGGCTTTGAAGGCCGTGATGCCGGGCTTCCAAATAAATTTCCCGAGCCAAAGACGGCGAGGAAGTCGTCATGTCAATGACGATCGTCCCGGCTTTCGCATTGTTCAGGATCTTGTCTTCATCAAAATAAACGCTGCGGACATCGCGCGGAAAACCAACCATGGTGATGATGACGTCATTTCGTTTGGAGAGCACCGCGATCGAGCTGATCAAACCGGCGCCTTCTAAAACAACATCACCGACTTTTTCCGGTTGGCGGGCGTAAATCTCCACTTCAAAGCCGTTTTTCATCAGATTCCGGACCATGGATTTTCCCATGACTCCGACGCCGATAAATCCAATTTTCATGTTGTCCTCCTAAAGTTATCCCATCGATCCTTCGATGAGTATTTTGATTCCGATCCCGATTAGAATTAGTCCTCCGAAAAGGGCCGCTTTATTTTTCCGGATCTCGCCCAATCTCTTTCCCAAATAAACAAAGATCAAACTTAAGCCAAAAGTGATCAAAGCGATGATCAGCGAGGAAGAAAAAACTTCCACGCCCAAGGCTGCGAACGTCAGTCCGACCAAGAAGGCGTCAATGCTGGTGGCCACGGCTTGAACAAGAAGGGCCGTAAAAGTTTGCAGCACGCATTCTTCATCTCTTTGCTTCCATTGTTCCCAGATCATTTTTCCGCCCAGGAAGACCAAAACTCCCGAAGCCAGGTAAAAGGCAAAATTGGTGATGAATCCCGTGAACCGAGTCCCCAAGAAATAGCCCAAAAGCGGCATGATCCCCTGAAAGATGCCAAACATGAAAGCAAGGAGCAGGGCCTTTTGGATCCTCATTTTCTTGTCCAGAAGACCGTTGCCCAGGGCCGCGGCGGAAGCATCCATCGAAAGCCCGATTCCGATAAGTATTATTTCCCCAATTTTCCTATTTCCTCTTAATAAAAAAGAGATGGGATCTCTTAAAAAGCCGATGCCTCGCACCCGTTTTTTAGGGGATAATCTCTCTTAGTCGTTTTGGTCGGGATCGTCTTTCACGGTTGGGGTAAGCAAAATGTGAAAAACCGGAATGAGAAGCATTACGACCCAGCCGGGATGCCACAGATGGAAGACCAGTCCGAGAACCAGATAGATCCCAACAATGACGAGGGGAACGGAGAACCGGAGTTTTTTCTTTCCGACCAGAAACGGCATCAGCGGAATCAAAAGGAATACCAGCCAGGCCGGGTGCCATTTATCGGCCAAAAATCCCAACAGCAAAAACGCTATCGTACAAATAAATGGGGTGATGGCGATTATTTTATTCTTGATTGACATAATTTCCCTCCAAAAGAAATTATACTATTTAATCCTTTTTTTTACAATTATTTTTTTGCTTTGGCTTTCAGAAAACCTTTTTCAGCGTTTCTTTGAAAATCGAGTACAAATAGCCGCTGATGGCCTTGGTCGTGACTGATTGCAAATAACTCCGATAGCTCATCAATTGTTCGGCGTATCCGGCTTTTTCCAAGTCCGCCAATTTGTAATCGATGATGATCATTTCTTCCGGGGTCTCCAAAATCAAATCGATGATCCCGCTTTCGGGGTTGTCTTGGCCAATCTCAAATTGATGTTCGCGGTAAACTTTGATGATGCTTTTTTCCGAGAAAAGCGAAATCCCAAAAAAGGCCCGCAATTTGGTTTTGATCAGCGGCTCCAACCCCATTTTTTCGATTTGAGGACTGAAGTCCAAAGAAAAATCGATGATTTCCAGGCCTTCATGGATCTGGGTTCCCAGTTCCATTTTTGCGGCCACGTCCTTTTCCAATAATCCCGGAGCTTTTGAGGAAGCGATCCGGGTGACCGCGGTTTGTTTTTCCAAAGTGACCCGGTGGTGCCTGATCGTTATCGGCTCTTCTTCCGGAAAGGCCGCCATTCCGGCTTTTTTCAAACGCTCGGGAGTAAATTCGGAGTTGAGTATTTCCAAAGAATATGGAGATAAGAGTTGGCGCACCGAATCAAACACGGCGGCCAAGGACCGGAAATTGACCCGGTCTTCCAACGGGATCAGTCCGTCCCCGAGGAAATGATCGCCCCCGTTTTTGGGAAGCACCACGATGATCTTTTCTTTGGCCCTGGTCATGGCCACATACAAAAGCCGCAGTCGTTCGCTTACTTCCTCGGTTTTATAGCGGTTTGCGACCAAAACCTTTTGAAAGGTGTCTTTCAGGCCTTCATCAAAGACCGGAAGGATGATCCCGTATTTACGGTCAAATAAGACTTTGTCCCGGATGTCCGTCAGGTTGAAACGGGCGGACAAGATCGGATAATAGCAAATCGGAAACTCCAATCCCTTAGATTTGTGAATGGACATCATCCGAACCGCATTTAACTCGGAAGGGGAATTCTTCGGGATCTCAAAGTCCATTTTGGCTTCCAACATCGCGTCCAGGTAGTTTATGACGTCCAAAAAGCGATATCCGGCCCGATCCAGTTCTTGGAATTTCTCCAGCAAAAAATTGAGCCGGTTTTCGGTTTCTTCTATGTTTCCCAGACGCGGGATCTTTTTCCAAATCGCGAATGATTTGTAGATTTCACCTAAAATTTGGGCTGTGGTCGAGTTTCGGATGTTTTGCGCAATGTTATTGCACTTCTCCCAGAATTCAGGGTAGCGCGATTTTACCCCCTCGCGAAGGTCGTTTTGGAAAATCTCAAAAATGTCGTTGTCCTTTGCTTCAACCACAAAACTTCGCAAAACTCCCAAAAGCGAATCGCGTCCGGCTTTCGAAAAATAGGTTTCATCGGTCAGAGACCAAATGAATTTCAATAAGTTTCCGATGGCAAAAACTTCCCGGCTGGTCAGTATGCTTTCGTCTTTGGCGATGTCCAAAGGCAAATTCCAGCTTTCAAAAACCTGTTTAAACAAATCAAACTGGGATTTTTCCGCCGTCAGGATCGCAAAATCGCCATATTGGACCGGCCGCATGGTGCTCGTTTCTTTATCGAGAACCAAATACTTTTCAGCGATTTTATGGGAAATGTCTGAAGCCAAGATGCAGGCTTCGATCTCCGGATTGGTTAACCGGAAGTTTTCCGGATCGTAAGTCAGCACTTGCAGCTGACGATCCGCGATCGGTGCATAATGGACATTGCCATACTTGAGGGTTTGGGAATCGTCGTAATCGACCCCTCCCAGTTCGTCGGACATGATCCGCGAAAAAATCCCGTTGACCGCGTTCAAAACTTCCGGCCGTGACCGAAAGTTCTTCGAAAGATCAATGACCATTCCCGCCGATCCCTGTTCATAGAGCCGGTATTTGGCTTTAAAAAGGTCGGGATTGGCATAACGGAAGCGATAAATCGATTGTTTGACGTCGCCGACCACGAACAGATTGCCATTTTCCAAATAAGCGATCAGAGCATCCTGAACATCGCTGGTATCCTGGTATTCGTCGACCAAGATCTCGTAAGTCTGCAAGCGGATGGCTTCGCGGACTTCCGGAAAATCCCGAACCAAACGGATGGCCAGCTTCGCAATGTCCATGAATCCGAACAGGTTGTTGGCTTTTTTGTAAGCCGAGAAACGAAAATCAAGGTCCTTGACCAAAGAAACCAGGGTTTGGGCATGTTTTTGGGTTTGAACCGCTTCTGTTTTCATTTCCGCTGCTTGGTTATAAACCAGCAAGTCCCGAAGCGATGAAAGCGTCTTTTTGATTTCATCTTTTTCGGTGCGAACCAGTTCCTTTTGGTCGGGGTGAGGGCATTTAAGAGGAAGCCGGGGCAGCGATACGTCCGCGTTTTCCCGGTACTGTTCATAATTTTTGGAAGCCAAGAGCCCCGAAAGAGCCTCTTCAACCTCCAAAACATGTTTTAACATCGTTTCATCGGTGATCTGGGATTTTAAGCGTTTCAGACGATGGGAAATCCGCGATGTTTCCAGTTTGATCAAGTCCAGGTAATCTTCGACTGATTCATCAATGACGGCATCAGTTAAATAATATTGGCCGTATCGGTCCAAAACATCGTCTTTGTTTGGCAAAAGATCCATCTTTTCATCAATGTCACTCAGGAATTGTTGCAGGTTATCATCATTTTTTTGACACAGCAGGCTGACCAAAGCCAGAAAACCCGCATCATCCGCTTCATATCGCTCCTCTAAGATCTGGCGGATGATGATTTTTTTGGCCGTATGAAAAACGACTTGGTCACCAATGTCCAGGTTGCGGCTGACCCCCAACAAATAATGGTATTTTCGGACCAGCCATAAAGCAAAGGCGTCAAATGTCTGAACGTTAGCCTGATCGAGATAATCCAGAGGGGTTTGCAAGTTTAAGTCCCCCAAACCGATCTCCTCGCCCAACCGTTTTCTCAGCCGTTCTTTCATTTCGCTCGCGGAGGCTTTGGTGAAAGTCAGGACGATCAGCCGCTCCAATCCGATCCCCTTTTTTAAGATCTGCACGATCCGCTCGGTCAAGACCGCCGTTTTTCCGCTGCCGGCTCCGGCGTTGACCAGAATGTTTTTTCCGGAAGCGTGGATGGCAAGCCATTGTTCATCGCTCCAAAAGGTTTGCTTGGGTTTATTCGGAATCATTTTCCCCTCCCAAAAACTCCAGGTTCTTCATTTCCGTAAGTTCCTGGTAATCAAGTTCATCCCGGCCGCACAAATCGCGGTATGAGCAGAACTGACAACTGTCAAAGTTCCCCAATTTCTTCGGGTTGATCGGAAAATGCCCGGAAAGTATGGCCTTGACCGCTTCATTGATTTTTTCTTCGACCAAAGCCAGCAGTTTATTAAATTTCGTTTGCTCCAAAACCCGGCTTCCCGCCGAGAAACTGCCGTCTTTGTTCACCCTTAAGTTTTGGATGAGACGGTCCTTTGTTTCATAGTTCGGATCAAAGGCTTTAAGAACGTCGTGATCCGAGGAACTGTATCCCACCAGACGAAAGAAATCCTGAAGTTGCTCTTGGTAGGTTTGGCCATCGATTCGGTTCAATATCCCGGGCGGCAGGACTCTTTGCAAATAACCGCCCCCGAAACCGCTCGGAAGTTCTTTGGCTTGATCAAGCAAATAAAAATAAATCATCAGCTGCATGTTCAGACCATAAAAGATTCGATCGAAATTAATCTCCCCGCGGCTGGTTTTGTAATCAATGACCGTGGTGTAGGTTTTTCCCCCGACTTCACCGGTCAGAATTTTGTCTATTTTGCCTTTTAGGATCACTTGGGGATCCTTCTTAAGTTCAACGCTGTATTCTTTTTCCAAACCCGCCAGCCGAAAAGCCGAATTTTGTTTTTGTTTTTCCAAAAAATCATAAAACGGCTTGAGCGCGGATTGATACCTTTCCATGAAAAAACGGTCCCGTTTGGAAACCAAAACCCCTTTTTCAACATAGAAAGCTTCCATTTTGGCTCGAACGAATCCATCCACATCCCGGATATTATCTTCTTTAAACAAGTCGCAAAGAATTCCGTGGATGAGATTCCCCAAAAAGAGGACTTCTTCGTTTGATTGACGATTTACCACCAAAACCAAACACACCCAACAC
>CAYQUB010000068.1:0-7014 GCA_964420625.1 uncultured Bacteroidales bacterium
ATTGCTTCGTTTAAGTACGAGGGAAAGGCAGGGAAAAATATGTCCAGGGAATCAAAAATTTTCACAGAAAGTAAAGCAAATGTCAGTAAACGAGTTAAAGAGTATGAAGCTTTCGGATGGGAATTGCTTTCAATTAATGGTTTTGATGTTTCAATGTCTAGGGAAACACAAAACAAAGTTTATGCGGATTTAGTAAAATTCGAATATGAATATGAAAACTTAAAAGAACAACAACGTGCTTTGGTTGTTCCAATTCCACCGAAACCCCTAAAAGCTTTAATCGCCTTTATTGGCTTGGTTTGTTTTTTATTGCCGGGAGTGCTTTACATCGTTTTTAAGATTTTAAAGAAGAAGAAATATAATGAAGACTTGGCGAAATATAACGCGGAATTTGAACGTTTAGAACAAGAAATCAAAAAGGTTTGTGAGACTTCAAGATCAACGTTTTTTTCAAGGCTTCAATAGTTTTTAAGGAGCTTAAGGCTCCTTTTTTTCGATATGAGAGGAGGAGAAATTTTTGGCTCAATATAAGGTTTTAACCGCCGAATCCCCAATTCAAGCGGAAGAATTAATGAATGAGATGGCAAAGAATGGTTGGAAGGTCGTTTCAACATCCATTTCCGACAGGGACAGGTTTATTATGGTCATTACTTTCATCAGAGAAATTGCTGATCCATTTAAAAGATAATTAGTTTTTGTGTTTTATTTTTCCAAAGTTTCATGCTATACTTATACCAATGAAACAGAGGGTTAAACAATGAGCATCAGTACCAAAATTAAATATTATCGCGAAAAAGCGAAAATGTCTCAAAAGGAGTTGGCCGCCAAAACCGGGGTCGACCAAGAAACTATCTTCTCTTGGGAGAATGATTTGGAAATACCCAATCCGGCGGAACTGGAAACCATCGCCCGGGCTTTGAATGTTTCTTCGAATGACTTGGCCAAAGCCGAAGTCGGTCAGGATTTCCCGACGCATTCTTTTTCGGAAAGCCAAACTCCGGATTCGATTTTTAGAAAATACTTGCGCGGCGGCGAAGAGATCATTTGGTCCGGTCAACCGGTTTCCGGTAAGCTTCCAACCAGACAAACCTTGCCGGTGGCGTTCTTCGGTTTGTTTTTCTTGGGTTTTTCCATTTTCTGGATGGTCATGGCGGTTGGTCATGCGGGGGGATATTTCGCCCTGTTCGGAGTTCCGTTTGTGTTGATCGGAGCTTACATTGTGTTTGGAAGATTGGGGAAAGGGACCAAATTTCAAGATAATACTTTTTATGCCTTGACCTCGGAAAGATTGTTGATCTGTTCCACCCAAAACGGGGAAACTTTGAATGAGATGAGTCTAAATAAGATTCCATTCATTCAGATCAACAAAAATTTGGACAATACGGGAACCTTGATCTTCCAAGATCCGAACCGAAACAATTACGGGGGCTACCAAAGCAACGCGTTTGGTTCGCATCATTATTCATCAAATTCCCAGCCATTATCCGTATCAATGTTCCAAAGGATGAATTTTGCTTTCATCAACATCAAGGATGTTCAGGATGTTTACGATAAGATCAATGCTTTAAAAAGCAAGACTAACCAATAATCTTTCAGAATAGAAAAACCGTCAGTTGATCAACTGGCGGTTTTTTTGCTTTAACTTTATTGTGATGGCAATGAACCAAGAAAACAACAATGTGAACTATCCTTTTTATAATGTTCTTGGTAGGTTTCTTCTTTCTACCCGAGAACGGACAGTTCGTCAAGCATGGCGGGACGGCGAGCAAAGGTTTCCCTTATTTCTTTTAATAAAGCCGGAAATGCATCGCTGAAAATTTTCTTGAATACTTTAAGGCGGTTGCAAAACCTCCTATATTCTTTTCGGTTATTAGCGTTCCCCGCTTCATCCCAAATCCAGCGAAGGAAACAGGCCTGCACCCGTTCCCGATGCATATCCAAAAGATGAGGATATAATTTTTCGATCCGGTGGGGGTTTTGTTCACAAAAGGACATCAGTTTTTCATGTCTCTTTTCAAATATCAGAATCTTGACGTACACTTCAAGAGGGTGGGGCAGTATTTCAAAACGGCTCAATAGCCCATCAATGGCTTGGTCCCGCTCTTGATTGGGAAAGGTCCCAAGATAGGGCTCATAATACTCTTTTTCATCTTTAAGAAGAAATTTTAAAGCTAAGTTTCGAACTTCATCGGTTTGGTGAAGTTTATTATAAACTTGATAAGCCAGTTTGTCCCACCGGTCGACCAGACCCGCGAAATCTTTATCTTGAATTCTTCCGTCTTCGATCAAAAGCAAAGCCCGTTCATAATTTTCGATCGCAATCGCTTCCGTGACGGCATATTCGCGCATGTTCGGATTTTTAAGGTGCTGTTCAAGGAAACTATCCAGTTCTTCGCGATCCCCATACCGAAAAATCCGTTTAAATTGCAACTGCTCGATGGATTGGATCTGGAACTCGGTTTCGTATGCTTCCGTTTTCTCGGACAGATTCTCCAGAAGGGTTTTAAGAAAATGGTCGTATTCCGAGCGTAGATCCGGATCGTGACCAAATTGAAGCAACTTCTCGATCAAAGCTCCTCCGGAAAAATCCAAATCCTGACCCCAATATTTTCGCAGGTGTTTCAACAACAAATCGAACAAGGACTTTCGTTCCCGTTTCGTTAGTTTTATCATGTTTTCATCAAGCAATTTCTTGAGGTTCTCTTCTCCGGTATACAGCATCTCGCTGATCAGTCCGTATGAATCATCAATGTCTCCCACTTTATAAACTTCTTCAATCGCCAATAAACAAAGGGATACTCCAAGCTCCACTTCTTCGCAAACCATCGCCGTTTCAAAAACAAAACTTACTCCCATAAAAGCCAGCGGAGCTTGGTCATACTCGATAAACCCATCCTCCCGGGCTCTTTGATAATAAAAGCGGATGATCCTTCTGGCAACTTTTAACGTTTCGGCGCTTTCTCCCGCTTCGAGGATAACGTTAAAACGGTTATCGGAAATTGTTGTCCTTCGCTTTGGCTTTTTTTCTGACATAGCTTTAAGCTGATCATCAAATTCCGGCTTTTTATCACTTTGTTCTTTTAAAACCCCGACATTTCCTTTTTCTTCCAAACAATGGCGTATGGCAAAGAAAAGCGCCACTTCATGCTTGCAATTGTCCCCCATTTCATACGGGCAGTTGCAATCCGAGACGACGATGTCATCAAAAGAATCAAGTGTGGCCTCTACATGGTAGTCTTGGGTTCCGTGAGCGATTAGCGAATAATGATTCCCATCAACATTGAACTCTGAATATTTATGCTCTTCAAAGTATTCTCTCCCTCTTTCGAGGATTACTTCATCGATGTATTGCTCAAAATCAAAAATGTTCATAAGCCTATCTCCCGTTTTCTGCTTTTTTCAGTCTTTCTCTCTTTAGTTCTCTTTAATATTACACCTTTTTCTTAATAATTTGATAATAATTTTACACCTTATTACCTGCAAACTGAAATGAGTAATTGGCAAAAACTCCAAAAAGCCTGAACCAACAACTGTCCATGAAAAAGTCGTCAGTCATACTGGCGGTTTTTTTACTGATTAATTGTGATTGCAAAGAGCCCGGTAGAAGGCATCTCCGATCTGTTCGTATCCGTCCGTGCTCGGGTGCATTCCCATGCTGGTTCCGATCGGTTCGGTGGCTGTTGATTCGGTGTTGACGGCTTTCGGGCTGGTTGGCATGTTATACTCGGAGTCAAATTGACCTTTCACGTCTACATAACGCATGAAGGCTGAATAAGCCGGCATATCGCAGAATTCTTCCAAAAACAGATTATACTTCATGGCGGTGACCATCTGCCCGTAGTTGTCGGCGTAGGATTGGTTCAGCGTGTAATAAGCCGACAATCCGCCGTTCATGGACGGAAGCGGTATTCCCATCAGAGTTATTTTCGCATTCGGATAATCCGCATGCAGTTTGTCTAAGAATATCTTGGCGCTTAAGAATGGTTCCGAGGCTAACGAGAATTCCCTAAATGATCCCCCGATCCCGTTCCAGGTCATTAAAATGAAGGCTTCATCAATGGAGGAATATCCGTGGGAGGTGCAATAGTACTGAAAATCCAACTGGTTGCTGGCATTCCAAAACGGGCTCGGAGTAATCGGCGCGGTGGCGTATCCGGTCACATACGATGACCATTGCCAGCCGCCATGGCCTTCATGTTTGATGGTCACGCCGTTGTAGGTTGAAGTAACGGTACCCAGGGTAACGATGTTGGTAGCGCCGGCGGTATTGTACTTCTTGATTCCCTGAGCGACCCAATAGCCGTTGGCCGTCAGACTGTCCCCGATGCAAAGAACGTTCTTCACGGTGGTTGGATTCATGGCCATGGAAACAATCAGGCTCGTGGTCTTCTCGCTGATGACGTTTCCGTTATCATCGCCGATCGACATTTTTAAAGAAAAAGTCTTTCCGTAATCCCCGGCGGCCGGTGTCCATTCAAAGTACCTTGGATAAGCATAGCCTTTGGTTCCGGTCAGTTTAATGTAATAGTCGTATGAATCAACGGCTTGAATGACGCTTCGGTAGAACAATTGGAAAGTGTCCCCGACGGCCAAATAATATTCTTCGGCCAAAAAGATGTTAACGTTTTGGGCCAGTTCTTCGCTCATCGCCGTTACTTGAGCTTGCAAGGAGGCAATCAGGGTTTCTTGTTCCTGGTTTGCATAACCCGCATTCAAGATGTCAAGTTCCAATTCCGCGATCTCGGTTTCCAATAAATCGATCTGATTTTGAAGTTCGGTCTGCATTACATCAAACTCTGAACTCAGAGCATCGATTTCGGTGTTAAGGGCGGCATTTTCGGTTTCGGAAGCCGCTAAGCTTTCTCCCAACGCAAATACCGATTCCTTCACTCCGTCCAGTTCTTCCGATAACAAAGCGTACTGATCTTCGGAACTGCAGCCAACAAAAACCAGCGCAATTGCCAAGGTTACGATAACGATCAAAATTTTTTTCATTTCTTTTCCCCTCTTGAAATAACTGACTCTTTTCGTAATGTTTACTCATTAGAAAAGACACTCAACACATGAATTATATCGCAACAACCAATTAGAGACAATGAATTTCGTGAAAATAAAAAGCCTGACGGTATTTAATTCGCCAGGCAGGTTTTTGATTTATTCCGTTTTTCTTTTCTTCGGCTTGGGATAGGGCGTGATTCCCTCGAGGATCCTGACCGCCTTTACCGCGAACTCCGAATTGTCGATGTCCAAAACATATTGCTCTTTGGCTCCGGTATACGGTTCGCCGATGTCCGCATTTTCCATGAGATCTTTGATCTCATCTTTGATCTTGACGAACGGAGTATTGCCACATACCAAAATGATCGGCTTGGCATTGACATAGACCATGTATTCGCCAAACATCTTTCGGTAGGTGATGATTCCGGCGTCGCTGATCTGTTCGCAGATGTATTCAACAAATGACTGTTCGGTGGCCATCGAAATTCTCCTATTCTTTTACTTGTTCTTTATCGATTCTTCGGTTACGGAAATAGATCATTGCATCGATGAAGACCATGACAAAATTGATTATGTAAAAAAGATGACGTAAGTAATGTTATGGCCGGCAATCTTGCTGGCTATCCCCAGGCATAACCAAGCAGAATGAAACAAAGGAATATCAGGCTTTTCCTTTTTGTGGTCCCGGCTCGACAAGATTTAAAATCGATAAGGGCCAGAAGACTCCAAAACAAACGACCAGGTAACATAATTCTAAATTTTTCTGGCTTTTCCGTTTGATTCTTTGAGTTCGGATTTCTGGCTGAGGGGTGATATTATAAGGCAAATTTTTCAAAATGAATATGTTTCCGTTGAACGCCCATCGCCAATAAGGCCTCAATGCTATGATCCATCAGTATTGAAGGCCCGCAAACGTAATAACCGGCCGTACTTTGATTGATCTGTGCTTTATCCGCAAGTTTTTGAATCATCGCCCGATCAATAAATCCTTTTTCGCCGGGATAAGCGTTATCTTTAGAGACCACCGGAATAATTTTCAAATTTTTCATCTCAGCCGCCGCTTCTTCAAACATTTCTTTGGCTACTTGATCTGCCATGGTATTCATGCCCCAAATAAGTAAAACTTTGCGATTGGGATCATGGTTTGACATGTGTTTTAACATGCTCATTACCGGTGTAATGCCAATGCCGCCAACAATTAAGACCGTCTCCGGTTCTTTAGGATGCGCCATATAGCTGAATCTGCCAAACGGTCCTTCGACTAAAACCGGGTCATTGGCTTTCAATTGACCGATCGTCTTGGTAAAATCACCCAATTCTTTCACCGTGATCGATAAACCATCATCAGGAGAAGAGCTGATGGAAAAGGGATGCTCTTGAAACTTTTGCTTTTCGCTCTTAAATGAGAAAAAGGCAAATTGACCGGGAAGGTGTTTTTTCAGTGGCTTTTTGGTTGGTTGCATTTTAATGGTCCAAACGGCATCATTTTCTTTGACAACATCGGTCACAAGATATTTATTCTTTTGTAACCGGGCGGGTTTAACAAATTTATGATAAAGATAAAATGCGAGCGAAACAACGAAATAAGACATGTATAAAATTTTAATGAAAGCATGATCCCGGGCGTTCGTTGTCAAAAGCACGTGAATATTTAAAACAACATATGCAACAACCGTGAAATTGTGGATGAATCTTAATTGTTCATACGTAAATTTTTTCCATCCTTCAATGGCTTTCTTGAGCCATTTGAAAGGGCGATATTTTAAAATAAATGATGGTGACATCGACAGCATCGTTAACAAACTTATTAGAACAAAGAGAGCCAATGCCACGCTGCCGATTGTCGTCATTATGGATTCGTCCATCACTTCTTCGTTAACAATCGCATGAACAGCGGCCGCCAATATACCCGCAACTGCCATGATGCCATGGAAGCGATAAACTTTATCCAGACCAAATGCTGCTTCAATAAACTTGAGTCGAGAGCTTAAAAATAATTGGAAAGAAATCCAATTA
>CAYQUB010000069.1:0-6941 GCA_964420625.1 uncultured Bacteroidales bacterium
GTACCGAAGTTTGGTTGGTGCCATTTCATGAAGATAGTTCAGAAATCCCGCGATTGAAGAAAGCATGCCGTTGTTGATCGTTGAAGAACCGACCCCCAGATATTTCGCATCCGCCAGATCCGTCATGATGTCCGATATCTCCGTGGTTTTAACATCATACAAAGTGACCGGAATCCCGGCATCTTTGAAAGCCTCGGTGATGGCTACCGCCATCTTGAGGGTGCTTTCCCACATCGTATCATATACAACCACGGCTTTTTCTTGTTTTTGGGAAGTGGAAAGATAATCGTAAAGGCCGATGATCTCTGCCAGATGCTCCTTCCAAATGACGCCGTGGCTCGGGGCAATCATTTCCAGATCCAGCGTTTTGGCCGCCGTCAAAAGCCGGTTGGCCTGCGCCGAATACGGGATCACGATGTTCGCATAATATTTTTTGGCTTCAAACAAAGCCGTCGCCAATTCCACTTCGCCGTCCCAGCGTTTGGAAGTCGCGAAATGCTGCCCGAAAGCATCATTGGAAAAAAGGATCCGGTCGTAGGCATCATAGGTAACCATGCTGTCCGGCCAATGGACCATCGGGGCATGGATGAATCTCAGCGTCCGTTTCCCGATGTTCAGTTCATCCCCGTTCTTGACCGGGATAATCGGAAATTCTCCGTAAATGGCGTTCAGAATTTTAATTCCGTTGGGTGCCGACGCATAGACCTTCGCGTTCGGTGCCTTTTTCATCAGGGCCAACAAATTCCCGCTGTGATCCGGTTCTCCGTGATTGGAAATGATGACATCGATTTTGGACGGATCGATGACCGAGGCGATCCTCGCCATCATCTCCTCCCCTAAATAATCTTTCACATTGTCGATGAGGGTGATTTTTTCATCAATGATCAGATAAGCATTATAGGTCGATCCGCGTTCGGTGGCATAGCCATGAAAAGTGCGGAGCGACCAATCGATCGCTCCGACCCAATACACTTCCTCTTTAATTTGATAAGCTTGCATCATTTGTTCATTCCTTCGAAAAGTTGTCTTTGCTTACGCCGCATTCCGGGCAAACCCAGTCCTCAGGCAAATCCTCAAACGGAGTTCCTGGGGCAATTCCTTGCGAAGGATCGCCTTCTTCGGGATCATAAACGTATCCGCAGACACCGCAAACATACTTGTCCATAATGTTCCTCCTTTTGTAATTTATTGGTCATCCTAATTATACACGACGTTGTTTTTTTCGCAACTCTTTTACTTTTGGAGATTTCCGCTAAGATAGCACATGATGATGCTTCCGGCGACTGCCACGTTAAGCGACTCCAGTTTTTCACTCATCGGGATGAAAGTAACCTGATCGGCCAAATCTTGCAAATCCGGGCTTACTCCCTGGCCTTCGTTTCCCAAAAGCAGAGCGTAACGTTTCGGGGGAAGCAATTCGGAAATGGCAGCATGATTTCCCATACTGGTTCCGATGACGGTCACTCCGGCTTTTTTCAGCTCCCGGACCGTCAAATTCAGATCCGCTTTCAAGATCTTGATTTGAAATATCGCCCCTTGGGTGGAACGGATGAATTTGTCATTGTAAATGTCCACCGATTGCGAATTCAAAACGACCAAATCGATCCCGAACCCGAGGGCGCTGCGAACCAGCGTGCCCAGATTCCCCGGATCTTGGATATTATCCAAAAGCAAAAATCGGTCTCCGCTGATCTTCGGTTCTTCAAAAAAGGAGCAGACGCCGATGATCCCGGTCGGGGTCTTCGTAAAAGACAGTTTATTGATGACCGCTTCAGTCACCAAAATATTTTCGACGCCGGAAACGGCATCGTTCTCATTGGCGATCAGCACCATTTCCAATCCGGAACTCCGGTTGGCTTCTTCTATCAAATGGGGTCCTTCAATCAGGAATTTTCGGGTCTCGTCGCGGTATTTCTTTTCATGAAGCTTATACAGCGAGGCGATCAAGGGATTGGAAACCGATTCGATTTTCTTCATTCGGCTAAAATCGCGTATATCAGCATTCCGACCGACATGAGCGTCTCGATTCCCTGAATGAGATAGACGAACAAAAATATTTTTTTGTGAACTTTATCCTTTGAACAAAGCAGAATGATCAATGAAGCCAAAAGGCTCAAAAACGGGATGATGAATAAGCCGAAGTAAAACCAAAAATCCGTGGGCGTGCTGAAAAGCGCATAAAACCAGGAAGCGAAATAAGTGCTTAATTGGGTCATGATCAGATAAAACGAGAAAATGATTTGGAACACGGCGTAGAACCCCATCCAGACCGGAAAATTATCCCAAACGGATTTCTTGTTTCCTTTAAGCAATTCCCTTCGGGCTTTGGCCAGTTCTTTGTATTCCGCTTTTAAGGCACTGATCTTCTCATCTTCCTTAACCGGTTCTTCGGGCTGATTTTGTTGTTTTTGGAAATAGTCGTCTTCATGTCTTTCCAGGATGGCATCGATTTCTTGCATGCGAACTTCGATCCCAAAAACCTGGGCTTTGAGTTTACCAACCTCTTCGGATTCCGGTTCCAAAGCGGTTTCTTCTTCGGTCTGCGCTTCCAAAGTTTCCTTTGGTTCCGCTTGTTTCTCGTTTTCTTCCTTTATCGTTTCTTTGTTGTTCTTTTCCATAAAAACTCCTTGTTTTTCTTCTTCATATTTCAAATTTGGCATCGTCGCTTCCAGCGAACACCGAATAGTTTTTAAAGCAGCTCAGTTCGATCTCTTTGGTATTGGCGACGGCTTCCGAAATCAATCCTTCCAAATGGCATTTGTCTTCTTCCTCTTTCACCCGGACCAGTTTGGGCCGGATGACCGGATGTTCGGGAACAAAGATCGTGCAGCAGTCTTCGTACGGCCGGATCGAGATATCATAGGTTTCGATTTTTTTGGATAATTTGATGATCTCGTCTTTGTCATAAGTAGCCAGGGGGCGAATGATCGGAATGTTGGTCACTTCATTGATGACGCGCATGCTCTCGAGGGTTTGCGAAGCCACTTGGCCGATGCTTTCGCCGTTGATGATGACATCAATGTTTTTGTCCAAACAGATCTGATGGGCGATCTTATACATTTGGCGGCGCATGATCGTGATCATGTATTCAATGTCCGCGGATTCGTGAATGGCTTCCTGGATCTTTGTAAACGGAATGACCAAGAGTTTCATCCTTCCGCTGACGGTGTAACGAGCCAGGGATTGCGTCAGATCAATTACTTTTTGAAGGGCCATGTCACTGGTGTAAGGAGGGGATGCGAAGTGCAGGGCATAAACGTTGATGCCTTTGCGGATGGCCAAGAATCCCGCCACCGGACTGTCGATCCCGCCGGAGATCATGAGCAAGCCGGTTCCCGCGATCCCGCTCGGATACCCGCCCAACCCCGGAATTTCCTTGACGAATGCATATGTTCCTTCGGTTCGCAGATCAATTGAAAGAACGATGTCCGGTTGATGAACATCCACTTTCAAACCGGTCAGATTCGGAAGCACCCGTTTGGCGACTTCCTGAGATATTTCGATGGAAGTGGCGGGGAATGTTTTATCTCCGCGGTGGCTCTCGACTTTGAAGGTCTTGGCCCAGGTTTCTTCCCGAAGCATTTCGACTCCGGCTCTCGCGATCTCGTCGAAATTCGGATGTACCCGTTTGCACAGGCTGTATGAATGCAAGCCGACCACGGTGTTCAATATCTTGACGATCGGTTCCCAATCCTCCCCGTTCAGTTCAATGTAAAAACGGTAGGACGAGTGTTTGAACACGATCTTCGGGAATACTTTGCATTTGCTGATGATGTTTTGGTTGACCTTATTGAGAAACTCTTTGTAATTGCTTTTTTTGAGCGTCATTTCTCCGTAAGTGATCAGAATGACGTCATACATGGCCGATCCTCCCCAAAGCCGCGATCAGTTTGTCTATTTCTTCCAAAGTCGTCAGGTGGGAGAGGCTGATGCGGATCGTGGAAGTGGAAAGCGGCAGCGAATCCGTCATCGCGAACACCGTTTTTTCCGGTTTTTTTTGCTTCGATGAGCAAGCCGACCCGCTGGAAACATATATATCTTCTGCTTCCAAACCATGTAAAACCGTTTCGCTGTTGATGTCGGGAATGGAAAGACTGCAGATGTACGGCGTGCCTTTCAGAGAACTGTTGATATATATCCCGGGAAGGTTTTTAAGCCCTTCGCGAAGATGCAAATTGAGTTTTCGAACCTGTTCCGAATGGGTTTTCGCAGCCGGAAAATAAATCTTGACGGCTTTGCACGTAGCTGCGGCCAGAGCCAGATCGAGAGTTCCCGGTTTGATTCCGAATTGGGCGGAAGAACCATACAGGCGCTTTGAAAGTTCCAGAGTCTTCCGATAGCACAAAAAGCCGATGCCTTTCGGTCCGTAGACCTTGTGCGTGGAAAACGAGAACAGATCGATGTCATTCAGATCAAAATCGGGAACGACTTTGCACAAACCCTGAACGGCGTCCATGTGCAAAGCGGCTTTCGGAAAATCTTTCATTATTTGGATGACTTCCCGGATGGGCTGGATCGATCCGACGATGTTGTTCACCCACATCACCGAAACCAGAACCGTTTGTTTGTTCATGGCGGCTTTCAGCTGATTCAGTTTGATCACGCCCTGGGAATCGACGTCAAGATAAATGACATCGTAGCCTTCCGCTTCCAATTGTCTGAAGACTTCGAAAACGGAGGGATGCTCGATTTTCGTGGTGATCAGGCGCCATTTGGTTTTTCCGTCCAAAGGATATTGATGAGCCACGCCGAGAAGTCCTAAGTTGTTGGCTTCGGTGGCGTTGCTGGTATATACCAAACGGTGGTTTTTCAGACCAAAAGTCTCCAAAATCTCCTGGCTGGCTTTTTCAAGCATGAGATTGGCTTCCTGCCCGAGTTTGTGAGCCGAGGATGTATTCGCAAAAAATTGTTTTTGGGTTCGGATGTAAGCATCCAGAACTTGTTCGTCGATCGGCGTCGTAGCCCCGTAATCAAAATATATCATGGTTTTCTCCTTCCGGATAATGGTCATCTTTTACCATCATATTATACCTTAATTCCGAACTTATGAAAATAACTTTTTCATATTTTCGCGGTTTTGTTGGTAAAACCGTGGAAATTTTGTTATCATAATGGGGAGGAGACGTTAATCATGAACGAATCAAACGAAAAAATGAATCAATACTTGGATGACTTGTTGGCGGGGGACAGCTTTGAAATGTCCATTCTGGCCAATGCTTCCGCGCTGATAAAGCAAATGACCGAAGATATCAACTGGGTCGGTTTTTATGTTTTGAAACAAGATAAACTTTACTTGGGCCCGTTTCAGGGAAAAGTCGCCTGCAATGTGATCGAGGTTGGAAAAGGGGTTTGCGGCAGCAGCGCCAAGACCGGAAAAACGATCGTGGTCCCCGATGTGAGCAAATTCCCGGGACACATCGCCTGCGACGAAGCCTCAAGATCCGAGATCGTGGTTCCCGTATTTGTAAACAATGAAATTTACGGGGTCCTGGACCTTGACAGCGCGCGTTTGAACCGATTCCAAGAAAAAGACGCTCGGTTGTTTGAGGAAGCCGCCAAAGTTGTTTCCAAACACTTGAGCAATCAATGAGCAAAAGAAAAAAAGTAACCAAAAAATCTTGGATGAGTTTTTCATTTTGCGGGGCTATCTGATTGCGAATGAATAAAATGTTTTATTGAAAAAAATTAATGAATGGGCAGAAAGGAAAACCAAATGTCTGAAAACATTGGCCAAAACGGCCGAATCAAAACTCTGTCGGTCATCGCCTTGATCGCTGCCATTGCTTCGATCCCGCTTGCGATTATCATCGCGGTCGTAACCATCATTAATTCGGAAGCCTTTTTCCCTAATTTTTGGGGAGTCATTTTCATTATTCTCATTCCAATTTGCGCCATGGCTTTTTCGATTTATGCGCTAAAGAAAAACTTGTTGGGATTCCCGATCGCCACCATTTTGGTTGGCGGCGTCGCCTGCCTCGCCATCGTCGTCACGGCTTTAGTGCCAACTCTTGTTAATACGCTCCAAACTGTTGTTGAGGGAAAAGTCGAGGATGTTGAACAAGCCGTCTCTTTTTACTTGCCGGATTCGTTTACTGATTTCCATTATCGGTTCGGTGGAGATTTTGGCCTGGAAAAAACCAACATCGATGTGAAAATGGTTATCGAAGTAACTTTTGACGATCCGGAAGAAATAACCGATTTTGAATCCCGAATCAGCCACAGCGCGCTTTGGGAAACCGGACTTAACCAACTGGGCGCGGCCATGGTCCCGGTCGGGGCCGAAGCCCTCTTGAGCGCCTGCTCTGACTTCATGGTTTATAACATCAATACGGGAGAATATAATCTTTATCCCGCGAACGGAAACACTTACGATTGCTTGTTTTTGGCTTATGACGGTCTTTCTGATACCATGACGGTTTACCGGTTCACTATCACCGTTTAATAAAACTACCTCCGTTTGCAAAGGAGAACGACATGAAAATAAAATTAGTGCCGATTGACAAAAGCGATTGGAAAGAATGTGTCAAACTGAAAGTAACCGAAGAACAGACTCACTACGTCGCTTCGAACGCTTATTCCGTTCTCCAATCGGTTTTTGAAACAAACCTGTCTCCAAAACCGGAATTTTCGCCGATGATGTCATGGCGGGATTCGTCATGTACGGTCATGACCCCGAGGATGACACTTGGGACATGTGCCGGCTGATGATTGACCAGCGATTTCAAAAGAAAGGCTATGGCCGATCGGCTTTGAAGATTCTTTTGGAACTGATGAAAGAGCGCCACGGACATATTCGGTTTTATACGAGTGCGGTCCCTCAAAACGGCATCGCCATCAAAATGTACGAGAATGAAGGTTTCAATAAGACGGGAGAGATCGATGAAGGTAAAGTGGTTCTGGCCATTGACCTATAAAAATTGCATAAAAAAGCCCTGTGGTTT